>CALKOA010000001.1 GCA_938091655.1 uncultured Balneolaceae bacterium
ATCAATTGTCATTGGGCTTTATACTGTGATAACTATTTAGAAGGATTCCATATTCCATTTGTACATGATGATCTAAACACAGTCTTAGATTATGGAACATATAAAACTGAGCTCTATGAGCACTTTAATTTACAAATTGGATATTCTAAAGGCGCTGAGGAAGTTTTTGATTTACCCAAAAGACATCCTGATTATGGAAAAAATGTAGCGGCATACTACTATTGGATTTTTCCAAATATGATGTTCAATTTTTATCCGTGGGGTTTATCAATAAACGTTGTTAAGCCAATAAACAAAGATAAAACTAAGGTTTCTTTTATTACCTATATATATGACGAAAGTAAATTAGACTCTGGTGCAGGAGCCCTATTAGATAAGGTAGAGAGGGAGGATGAATTTGTAGTTGAAGGCGTTCATTTGGGTTTACAATCTAAATTCTATGAAAGTGGTAGATTCTCACCTACACGGGAAAAAGGAGTCCATCACTTTCACTCACTTTTAGCAAAATATTTGTAGTTAATTTGAACTGAGAAATATTTAGATGAGTAGTGCTTGAATTGGCTTAGCTTAATTCACGCATTTTATGACAGGGGCAATAACGTGAGTATTGCAGGCATAATTCATCATTAGATGTTTTTGAGAAACGGGCTTTACATGGACCTCTGCCGTGATGAATCATTAAATGGGATAAATCGGTCCAGTTTTCCTGTGGGAATAAGGCCATGAGATCAAGCTCAATTTTATCGGTATTATTTTTTTCTCTGGTGAGTCCAAATCGGTATGAAAAACGTTTAACATGCGTATCAACCACGACACCAGCATTAATGTTGAACGCATTACCTAGTACTACATTGGCTGTTTTTCGGGCCGCACCTCGAAGGCTCAGTAAGTCATCCATATTTTTTGGTACCTGGCCATTAAACTGAGAAACAATTCTCTGGGAAGCTTCTTTGAGTGACTTTGCTTTATTCCGGTAAAAGCCGGTGGTTTTAACCAGTTTTTCAAGTTCCTCTAATGGAGCTTGGGCCATGAGTTGCGGGGTGGGGTAACTTTCAAACAACGCAGGGGTAACCATATTTACTCGTACATCTGTACATTGTGCGCTTAAAATGGTAGCCATTAATAACTCAAATGCATCTCTATGGTCTAGTTCGCAATGTGGATTAGGGTATTTGGAGTAAAGAACTCGAAGGATTTCAGCAGCCCTCTCTTTTTGCTTCTTAGATTTACGAGGAAGCTTAGGTTCTTTTTTGATTGATTTTTTTTTCATGCAACAAAAATAAACAATTCAAAGCTATTTTTTTACTGGTATCAGCCCTTCTATAAAGGCAGCAGTATCTTTGAGTGTTTGCTCAAATGGAATCGGGTCCCAATTGAAGACTTCTTTGGTCTTAGAATTGTCAGCGGATACTCTCATGCCTAAAAAGCCTAACATTCCTTCTGCTTCACGGTCAAAGAATGATAAAAATTTCAACATTATATTAGGAGCAACTCTAGTACTAGGGCCGGTATAACCTAACATGTTTAATATTTCTCCCATTTCTTGTAGACTTCTTGGATTGGTTTCAGTTACAATGAATCGCTGATTGGCTGCTTTTTCCTCCTTTAACGCAGCCACATGTAGTTTGGCTACATCACGAACATCCACCATAGGAAAGGCAACATTCGGTACCATTGGTACTTTCCCTTGAAGCATTTGAGAGGCCATACTCATGGATGCACCTGACAGGTTTTCCCCAATGGCCGGCCCAAAAACGCCACCAGGATTAATACTTACGAGTTCAGGTACTTTATCTGCTTCGTTATCTTTGATAAAATCCCAAGCAGCTTGCTCGGCTAAGGTTTTACTTTTTGTATAGGCACTAAGATTCTTTGCCTGCAAATTGGTCCATTGTTCAGGTGTTATTGTCCCCTGTTTTTTTCCACCCATAATGGCAACAGTCGAACTGGTTAACACTATCCGTTTTATACCATTATTTTTTGCTGCTCTTAGCGCACGTAAGCTACCATCGACAGCTGGTTCAATCACTTCACTTTCATATTTTGGATTTGCTATTGGGAAAGGAGAGGCGGTATGCATTAGATAATCGCATCCATTTAACGCTTGATCCCAACCATCATCTTTAGTAAGGTCTAATACCACAAAGCCTAGGTTGGTGGTATCTACATTAGCATTGGTTAAGCTGCGCAGTACCTCCTTTTCTTTTGACTGCGATCGAACTGAACCTACAACGCTATAGCCATTTTCTAGTAGTTGTTGGGCACAATGCAGCCCGATGTATCCTGATATTCCGGTTAAAAGTACTTTTTCAGACATAATTTTGATAGTAAGTTAGTTGATGTGTTTCTTGGGAGTAATTATTGCAAGTAATTTTGAGGCCTCGCAATACAAGAAAAATTACTTTTATTTTAATAGTAATTTTAAGTTCAGGAATTAACTATTAATTCACAAGTTTAAGTTTTATTTTAATGTATGAGTGTCATTGAAAATATGGATACCAATAAGCATTTATTTAGATGTAGCTGTCCTCTCACCTCTGCAGTAGATATTGTGGGAGACCGATGGACTTTGGTCATCATTAAACTCATGCTAATTCAATATTGCCACACCTTTAAGGATATCTCAGAATCAGAAGAGGGAATCGCTCCAAATATTCTCTCCTCTCGTCTAAAGAACATGTTGAGTTTGGATCTGATCATAAAAACTCATCCGCCCAAAAATAAAAAGGTGAATATTTATCATCTTACTAAAAAGGGTTTATCTATTAGCCCAATAGTATATGATTTAATGGCTTGGAGTGATACCTATTTAAGGGATGATAATACTGATATGGCCATATTTGATCAACCATCCATATCGAAACTTCCACGTGAGGAAGCTATAGACTACATTAAAGAACAGTATAAAGCCTCTGTAAGCTCTGTGTTGTTGGATGATTATTAGATTCAAGGCTCATTGTTCTAACTATATTTATTGGCGGATACCAATAAGCTTTCTACTATGACTACCCCTAAGCTAAACATGACTAGCTTTACTCGTTATCTGAGCCTAGTTCTACTCATGCTGCTATATGTGAATAGCTTTGTGGATCGTCAAATTATTGCGGTACTTGGAGAATCCATTAGGCTGGATTTAGGACTTAGTTTTACCGATTTGGGATGGTTATATGGGCCTAGTTTTAGCTGGGTCTATGCCATTATGGGATTGGTAATGGGACATTTGGCCGACAAAACATCTCGAGTTCGAATTATATTAATAGGTGCCACGGTGTGGAGCTTTGCTACTCTAGCTAGTGGCTGGGCATCCTCTTTAGGCTTTCTTATTGCCATGCGTATGGCATTAGGGCTTAGCCAGGCGGCATTAAGTCCAGCGGTGTATTCGTTATTAGCCGATATCTTTCCTCAAGAGCGGCGAGCAACGGTATTTTCTGCTTATGCCTCAGCTATTTTTATAGGAGTGGGCCTGTCGTTCTTAGTGGGTGGTTCGGTAGCGCAAGCGTATGATTGGCGTATTTCATTGCAGCTTCTAGGAGCATCCGGGTTTTTACTAGTTGGATTATCCATCGTTGGTTTAGTAGAACCAAGTCGGATCTCATACCAAGGTTCTGGAGAAGATAGTATAAAGCAGGGTAACTCAACCGATTTGTTTGTGAGTGAAAAATCTGTTTGGAATCAATTACGAGGCCTGCTGTCAAAACCTGCGTTAAGATATCATTTGCTGGGTTTTGGATTGCTAGCAATGAGTGGGTATACTATATTGGCCTTTATTGGTAGTATATTTACCCAAAGTTTTGATCGGGTGGATTTGATACCCCGCTACGGTTGGTTTTTAGTCGCTACTGCAGTAGCAGTAAATGGTGCTGGGTGGATATCGGATCGATGGGCAAAACATTACGGTCCTAGAAATCGCTTAGTGTGGGGATGGATTTCTGGCTTAGTATCGCTTCCTTTTTTATGGGTAGGCTTGCATAGTGAACATGCTATGCTGGCATTTTGGGCAATAGGAATCGGAAACATCATCGCATCATCGTACAATGGAGTAGCTGCTGCAACCATTCAATTCTTTGCACGCGACGATCAGCGTGGTCTAGTGGGGGCGTTATATTTATTTGTTGTTAGTGTTGTTGGTTTTGGTGCGGGACCACCACTTGCTGGGTGGCTAAGTGATCACATCTTTCAAGGGGCAACGGCGGTTGCTTCAGCGGTATGGACGATCTATTTATTATGTGGAATTGGATCTTCGGGAGCATTTTATTTGGCACGAAAACATTACGAGCAGGATGTAGTGTAAAAAAAACCCTTCAACTTTTCAGGGTTGAAGGGTACTAACCAAATAATAGGAGGAATGTCAATTAGAGCAAACCAGCAAAGCGTGCAACTAATCGACCACAGCTAAAAGCTGCAATAACGATTGAGATACTAAGGTGGAAAAAACTCCTTAACTTTTTTTCCAACTATATAAACGTATCACTATCTGCTTAAGTAAATGCACAACCAGGGTTTAATCGTTCCCTAGAATTTTTTAAGTGAATATTCCTAGAATTGTTGTCTGGTTTTTATCAGAATTTTACCCACAATACTCCTACAATTTGCAGGCTATTACCCAGACGTCTGGCAGAATTTTACGTGATATGTATCAGGTTAAGTTGCCAATTAATTAGTTTGAAAAAGTAGGATTTCAAACTCTAAGGAGGCATTTGGAGGAATATCAGAACCTATGCCGTTTGCTCCGTAAGCATAAACGGAAGGGATATACAGGGTGATGCGTCCGCCTTCTTTTATGAGTGGGATTCCAATTTGCCAACCCGTAATTAAATTTTCTAAAGGAAAACTTATTGGGGTAGAGCGACTGTCGAATATATTCCCATTCAATGTTTTACCTTCATAGCTCACCGAAACATTAGAGCAGTAATTAGGGCGATCCCCTTCACCGCTACGCTTAATTACATAGCGTAAACCAGAAGGATGTATTTGTGCTTGGATATCATTAGATGCTAGATAAGCATCGATGGCCTCGATATCTTTGGCTAATTGTTCTTGATTGACCGCTAGATTAGGTTCCAGATTACACTCGTCCTTGGAGCAACCCAACCATAAAATAGTGACTATACTGACGATTAAGGGGTATTTATACCTCATTCAACGCTTCATTAAGAGCTTGTAAGCTTTTTTTGGCATCTCCAAAAAACATCTGATTTTTTTCGGCGTAAAAAAGCGGATTATCGATGCCTGCGTACCCCACACTTAGGGATCGTTTAAACACGATGGTTCGTTTAGCTTCATCAACATTTAGAATGGGCATACCATAAATAGGTCCTGTTGGATCGGTTTTGGCCAAAGGATTTACCACATCATTGGCGCCAATAATAAGCACCACATCGGTAGTTGCAAACTCTGGATTAATTTCATCCATGTCTTTCAGAAGATCATAGGGAACGTCGGCCTCAGCCAATAATACATTCATATGCCCTGGCATACGGCCCGCCACGGGATGAATACCATACTTTACCTGAACTCCTCGAGATTCAAGCTTGGTAGCTACTTCTTTGACGATATGCTGTGCTTGGGCTACAGCAAGACCGTAGCCAGGAACAATCACCACTTTGGAAGCGTAGGCGACTTGAATGGCTAAATCTTCAGCCGAGGTTTCCCGTACGGTTTTGTCGCCATTTCCACTTGCCCCAGGTCCGCCAGCTGCGGCCCCAAAGCTACCAAAAATCACATTAAGCAAGCTACGATTCATAGCTTTACACATAATGTTGGTAAGAATAAGTCCAGCAGCTCCTACCAATGCACCTGAAACAATTAACAGGTTATTCTGCAATACAAATCCAGCCATCGCTGCAGCTATACCAGAATAGGAGTTGAGTAAGGAGATTACCACGGGCATATCGGCTCCACCTATTGGAATGACAGAGGTAACCCCAATGAGTAGTGAGATACCTAGAATGACCCAAAATAAGGTAGGATTGCTAGGATCATAGGCAAAATATCCTATGAGTCCTAAGGTGGCAATCATAGCCCCAATGTTAATGACATTTAAACCAGGGAAGGTTATCGCATTTCCAGAAATGAAGCCACTTAATTTACCAAAGGCAATAAAACTACCAGTAAAGGTCAGTGCTCCAATAAATACACTGAGTCCTATGGACACTAAGCCGGTCGTATCAAAACTTAAGATATCTGGGTTTCGGGCCAACTCACCCCAAGCCACAAGGGCGGATGCAGCGCCACCGAAGCCATTAAATACGGCTACTAACTCCGGCATAGCGGTCATTTGCACTTTTTTAGCAAGCAACAGACCAATAAGGCCACCTATTACGATTCCACCAACAATTAACTCGAATTCAACAATGTCTTGGTCAAACAAAGTGACGAGCACACCAATTAGCATTCCGATAGCGGCAAATTGGTTTCCCTTGCGTGCCGTCCCAGGTGAATTTAAAAGTTTTACCCCACGGATAAAGAAGCCAGTAGCCACCAAATAGAATAATTGAATAGCGTCTGGCAGCCAGTTCAAGATAGTTTCAGGGAGGAATGTGCTCATTTCTCATCCTCCTTTTTCTTAAACATCTCTAGCATTCGGTCGGTGACCATAAATCCACCAACCACATTAATGGTAGCCAGTATGATAGCGGCAAAACCAATCCATTTTCCAAGTGGGTTACCTAAGCTACCCGCTACGATAAGGGCACCCACTATAGTAATTCCAGAAATAGCATTTGCACCGCTCATTAAGGGAGTGTGTAAGGTGGGTGGGACCTTAGAAATGAGCTCGAAACCAATAAAGCTGGCCAAAGCAAAAATAAATAGTAATAGTGTTAGATCAACTTCCATAATATATAATTAGGGGTAATTAATTAGTTTGAAGTAAGGGAGAGACTACTTCTCCATCCTTAGTTATGGTGGTATTCAGGATGATTTCATCGTCCATATCGAAATCTAACTCACCTTCTTTAATCAACAATTTGAGCAGTGCCAGCATGTTTTTAGCATAAAGTAGACTCGCATGAGATGAAAGCTGACTAGGTATATTGATCGGTCCTACTATTTTAACGCCATATTTAACAACCGTTTTACCTGCTTCAGTAAGGGCGCAATTCCCACCATTTTCAGCAGCTAAATCAATAATTACGGAGCCAGCCTGCATATCGGCGACCATTTCCTCAGTAACCAATAAAGGTGCGGGTTTACCCGGAATTAGTGCCGTTGTAATGACCACATCAGATTTTTTTACGTGTTCATGCATCACTTGACGTTGGCGCTCTTGGGCATCCTTAGATAATTCTTTAGCGTACCCACCCTTGGTTTCTGTATTATCTTCTTCCAAGGGTACTTCCACAAAACTAGCCCCCAAACTTTCGACCTGTTCTTTTACCGCTGGCCGAACATCGTAGGCTTCTACAACCGCACCTAACTTTCGGCAAGTTGCAATTGCTTGTAATCCAGCTACACCCGCACCCATGATAAGAGCTTTAGACGGTGGGATGGTACCTGCAGCGGTCATCATCATAGGGAAATACTTATCCAGTTCTGAAGCGGCCATTAAGGCTGCTTTATACCCTGCAATAGAACTCATTGACGATAAGGCATCCATGTTTTGAGCTCTTGATATTCTAGGTATAGCATCCATTCCAAGGGCACTAATTCCCAAACTCTTGAGTTTTTCTACTAACTTTGGATGTTGAAGTGCCCAAAGAAAGCAGATAAGTGTGCTACCTTTTTTCATAAGGCCAAGATCATCTTCTGAAGGGGTCTGAACAGCTAGTACTAAATCGGCTTGTGAAAAAATTTCAGTCCGATTCGTAGCTATAGTCGCTCCGGCATCTGTGTAATCTTGATCTAAAAAGTTAGATGCATCACCGGCTCCTCTTTCAATAAGAACCTGATGCTCATCCTTGATCAGCTGACTAACGGCTGCTGGAGATAAGGCTACTCTATTTTCGTGAGCTGCTGTTTCTTTAGGTACTGCAATTTGCAACATATTTCTCCGTATTTATTAACGTCAACAACTTAATGAAATGCAACGTTTGGACAAACTCAGATGGGAGCGCTTTTTTAGCATGTTTTTTACTTTGTCTAGTTTTCGACCTATCTTTCAGCGCATCTTCCCTATAAGGTTGTGAAAATCTTCTGGCTATCGCAGGAATAAATTTGAAAATAGCCAATGCTAACCCTATTATTGTATTACTTTACAAAGTAGAGCAGGGTTAGGCACTACAAGAGTGGTAGGAATCCTTAAAGCAGTAGAAGTTTATAAATTGAAACATGAAGTTTTTGAAGATACAGTCATTAACCAGTTTTTGCATACTAACAACGCTTGTTGTGTTGTTGAGTTGCGATGCAATTGACGTCACAGATCCCAATTTTAACGATCAAAATATCGGCGTTTGGGAAGATTGGACCGGGGGTAATGACTACACCTATATTGAAATAACGAGTTCAGAGGTAACCTTCTATTTTTACAATGGGGTCTACCGATGTAGTGAAATCAAGCGCTACGCCATTCAAGATATTCAAGCGAATGGAGTATATACCCTTGAACCAGTAAATGAAAGTACGGGAAACAAGCCCATAACGATCGGATTCTCTCGAAATGATCGTTGGCTCCATGTCCGAGATTTAAGCCGGAACGAATCTAATACCGATTTGGAAGGGGGAACTTCTCAAGTAGGAAGTTCAGAAGATGCCAATGAGGTTGAGACTCAAATATTTAACGCTAGTGTAAAAAATATTGATGAATTAGAGGCTCCATGTGGTACATATCCATTCTTGGGTGTATGGGAACAAGAGTTAAGCGAAGAGGTAACCGGTTATTTACACATTACCGAAGAAATGATCGAAGTAATCGCTTATTTAGTACCACAAAGTTGCTACAATGTGGTTAGGCTAGATATTGAGTCAATAACGGAAGTACAGCAGGCGTATGAGTTGGTGGTTCAAGAAGAAGGGGATACAACAGGAGAGACACTTGAACAATTAGAATTTTTTATATTTCCTGACTATCTGTTACTTAAGCGAATTGAAAATGGATTTGCAGTCACTGAGACCTATCTCCCATCGAATTTAGATGTTTCTGGCGAGTTGAGCTCCTGTTCAGATCGCTAGTCCTGAACTCCTGTTGTGTCTGTCGATTGAGGATTCCTATCATGATTATAGACAGAAAGAACGTGCAGTTATTTCTAGAATTGGTATCTTGGCACATCGTAAAATTATAGCTGGAGAAAAAGATGGAAGATATTTCAGGAAAGATATTCAAAGTTGTTGTGATGGGTAGCGGCCCGGCTGGGTTAACTGCCGCTTTATATGCCGCTCGAGCGGATCTGAGTCCTATAGTATTTGAAGGTCCGGAGCCAGGTGGTCAATTGATGACAACAACTGACGTTGAAAATTTTCCAGGCTATCCTAACGGGGTAATGGGTCCACAGATGATGCAAGACTTCCGCGAACAAGCTACCAAATTTGGGGCCGATTGCCGCTATGGTTTTGTCACCGACATAGACTTTAGTGAACAACCTTACACCCTCACTATCGATGAAAAAGTGCAGATTAAAACGCATGCACTCATCATCTCCACCGGTGCATCAGCGATGTGGTTGGGCATAGAAAGCGAAACTAAATTACGAGGTAAAGGGGTTTCAGCTTGCGCTACCTGTGATGGTGCTTTTTTCCGAAACGAACATGTAGCTATTGTTGGAGGTGGAGACACCGCGATGGAAGAAGCCACCTTTTTAACTAAATTTGCCAGCAAAGTAACCGTTATTCACCGGCGCGATGAGCTTCGAGCATCCAAGGCTATGCAATCTCGTGCATTCGCAAACGAAAAAATTGAGTTCATGTGGGATAGCGAAGTAGTAGAGGTTCTAGGCGATCAGGTGGTTCAAGGTATTCAGGTCAAAAATCGAAACACCGGTGAGTTAACAACCTTAGACAATGTAACTGGATTATTCGTAGCCATTGGTCACCGCCCTAATACCGAACTCTTCAAGGGAGTATTAACCATGGATGATGTAGGCTACATTCAGACCAAAGCCCAGACCACCAAAACTGATTTGCCTGGTATATTTGCCTGTGGAGATGCAATGGATGCAGTGTACCGTCAAGCCGTAACAGCGGCTGGAACAGGGTGTAAAGCTGCATTAGACGCCGAACATTATTTAACAAGTATAATGGAATAACTAGGAAGTAGAGGTTTAATGAAAAGAGTAGTTCTTTTTTTAATTAAATAAACTCTGTAAGCATCTATAAAGTCAAAACTGAAAGTATCATGATAATAAATAGGACCCTAATCGGGGTAATTTTAGTGTTGAGTACCACTTTAAATTCTTGCATTCCTAAAACTCAGCCTGAACAGATCAATGTATTGTGGTTAGTGGCTGAAGATTTAAGTTCAATGTATTTAAGTATGTATGGTGATAGCAGCGCATTTACTCCCAATTTAAATAGACTTGCTGATGAAGGAGTAGTATATACAAATGCCTATTCTGTGTCAGGAGTTTGCTCCCCTAGTAGATTTACATTAGCAACTGGAGTTTATCCAAATTCAGCTGGCGCACACAATATGCGAACATTGGTACAACAACCAAGTGCTAGA
>CALKOA010000002.1 GCA_938091655.1 uncultured Balneolaceae bacterium
AGTTGAAAGTATAAAATACAGTTTAGACTTATTGCTGAATAACTATCTACTCAACAAGTCCTATTTAAAGAATCAACTCGAGAATTAAAAGGCAAGCGCAAGCTTCTAAAGTCAGTTTATGTTTCATTTTGTACGATTAAAATTAGTGTCATTTGTATTGCTCATCTTCTCACTTCCAGTTTTTGCCCAAACGATGCAAGCGGATTCGAGCAACCAGTCAAGGGTAAACACTTTAGAACAAAGCTTCTTTCTAGGTTCAAACGGTCGTACCATCATTTGCTCAAGCGCTGAGTTTAATGAAAGTGGAGAAGTCAATGGTGTTATCTTTACCAAACGTAATAAACAAGATATTACGGTAAAGAACGCCTCAACGACCTGTACCTCAGGTCTATTTGATCTCTCCTATGTTTTCTATTCACAAAGCTCGTTCAATGAAGACATCTCCCATTGGGATGTATCTAGTGTGTATGATATGAGTTACATGCTGTATGATGCAAAGTCATTTAATCAGGATTTATCAAACTGGTGTGTTTCAAATCTTGCTACTACCCCGGTGAATTTTTCTGAGGGCTCAGGATTACGTGATGAATTTCAGCCTAAATGGGGTACATGTCCATTAACGGCACAGATTAAAAATGAACAATAATCTATTCAGAGCCGTTTAACGTGTAGATGGACAGCTTTGTACAGAGTGTACCGCTTAAAATGACAACCCAGCATCTACCTACCTAATCTAATTTCCATTCGTACACAGCTCCCACGGTATCGAAACTATTTGTCCATTCTAATAAAGGGCTATCAAAGCTCTTAACATTAACCCACAGCAAATCCTCAACCATTGAATACTCACTTACTTTAGAAAAAGGAGGGATTTTTGCACCCGAAGAATAGAAATAGTAATGTAGTTCACGGTCATTGAATTGCAAACTATCGGTATAATCCTGACTAAATACTAGAGCTTGCTCTTTCAAAGCTTCTGCCAAATAAGTGACCCGGTTAGGACTCATTATTTCAAAGGCTACGAGATAAATATCTTTCTCATTATACACCTCTCGAGCTTCAAAGCTGTAAGTTTGGTCATTTTTTATGTTAGTATCTGTACAACGTATGCATAGGACAGATAAACATAATACAACAATAATTGTAGCAGCTGAATTGGGGTAATTCATGACTATTTTAATAATGTGATAGGCATGAAGATAAAAAAAACCCCAATCAAGCCTCAAACTTAATTAGGGTGGTCAGTTTTTGTACGAGAATAATAACCCGAAATGTTGTAGTTACTACGTTCTTCACTTAAGCAAGTATACAGGTTTATCGGGCATTAATAATTATCAGATACTTTAGAAATGATTATCAAGTAATTACAAATAAACCAATATCTCATTTAAAAGTACTTTGAAGGTATAAATAAGTACTTTCTCCGTGTTTTAACCAAAAACGAGAAACAAAAAGAGAAAAGGTTAGCTGTTTCTAAAAACGTATCCCAATAGAATATTTTACCATCAGATCAGGGATGGCTAAAACGGTAACCCCCACATCAACCTGCTCAAATATGCTATACTGTCGCCCAAGGCTAAATGATTGTGGGAATGCCTTGCCTAAAAGCTCCGCATAGCCATCTACATCTTCACGTGTATCTATCCCGACACCCGTCACCATCTTTCCACCGAATCGAAAATGACTATTTGAGAATCCTGTGGTATTACCAAACGCTTGAAATAGCATACCATCAATATCCAATAGTAATAATCGTAGTGGGATAGTTGCGTATGAAGCAAAAGACCCAAAACGATCCTCTAACCGAATATCCACACCAAAACCTATCCCATGACTAGCCTCTTTACCTATAGTGTTACTACCATGCTCATAACTTATCTGGCCATTATAATAACTATAATTGAATACGAAGGTATGTAGACCTACATTGAAATCTAAACCTAAACTTAATGAAGAAGGTAGATTTAAACTCCCATCACTCACAAGTGAACCGATATTTCGTTCGGTAGTTAGATTTGGCTTATTTGCTTGTAAACTATCTAAGGCAACCCCTATTTCCCCTTGTAATAGCTCATCACCTGTACCTGTAATAAATATGGGTAGATATGCATTTGCAAAGGCTCCTTCCTCGGCTATCAAATTGAATTTAGGCATATTTTTATAAACCAAAGAGGCATTGATGCCTTGGTAGGTTTGGTAAACAAAACCAAGGGTGTACCCATACCCAACAGAACGATAATTGGCGTACGCATTCATTGAAAAGGTGTTAATTTCACCTAATTCACTATTAAGGTTAGGGTCCGAAGGATTATTAAAATACCGTTCATCAGCACCACCAACGACTACCATACCTGATAAATCGGCCTGTAAGCGCCGGACATTATCTACTTGATACCTACTGATGGATAAGCCAGCTGATATTTTTTTTGCAGGAGTATCGACGAGGGTATACCCTCCGCCAACAGTGAGATTACTCATTTGAAATTGCATTTGCATGAGCAGGGAAATATTCATGAGTACGTCGAAACGTATGGCTACCTCGTCGGTTCCTTGTTCTTGTGCTAGTTTAGCTGAAATTCCGGTTATACCCATGTCAAGGTCCATACTCATAGGGTAGTTATAGGATGCTGCTAAGGTCAATTCTTCTGTAATAGGCATCGAAAAGGCCATCAAACCTATATTTGGAGTAAGCCCTACATCGAGGTTTCTCATTTTGGTTGGCTGGATATAGGTCTCTGGAAACTGAGTCCAGGTATCGGTATCACTAAAAGTATCCGTAATTGAGCTATCAAAACTGGTGTTCAGTGAATTTATGATACGTTTATTTAATCCAGCATTCATGTCTGTTCCAAGACCAATCCGACTATCAAATACCATATGCCCACTGGTATTAAAGGCTAACATGGCCGGGTTTAGATTAACATTCAGTGCTCCGTTATATACCTTCGAGGACAGTAGCCCCCCCATTCCACTAGATCCAAGGCTTCCTCCAATGGTGTTGAGATTAAGCCCAAAAGAAACATCCATGTATCCACCTCGGAATAGGTGCAATTCACTGGGTTCTGCATCATCTTCTTCCCCTCCACTTTGTGCATAAAGCTCAGGACTAATCATGCCAAACAAGACAAATAAATAGGTGAATAAAAAGAATAAACGTTGTTTCATCAGAAGTGGATTGAAAAACTAAACCGTTGAGAGTCTTTGATTGGGTCCATTACATAGGTGAAGTCGGCCTTTATGCGTAGGGCCTGTTGAATAGAAATATCAAGTCCGGTACCCAAGGTAATTTTATCGTCCTCCAAATTATTGATTCCTTGTTCGGTTCCTCCTCGAATCATTAAAACCTTAGCTAAGCGCTTTTCAAAACCCGCACGCACCCAAGTCGTTCGATCATTCTGTAGAGCAGGCACATAATCAGCGACTAAGGTTAATTCATCCCCCATTCTCCCTGATACACCAAACATAAGTTCCATGGGCAAATCTTCGGCATAATCACCCTTTGCAGAATACACACTACTTTCGACAGCAGAGGAACTCCACTGCATAGGGGCCTTATAGTCGCGAGCCATCATTCCAATTTGAATAGACTCATTTATGTGGACTAATAATCCAAGATCTAATCCTAAACCAAACGCATTACCTGTAACCTGCTGCCCCATTCCAATAGATATTTCTTCTGGATCGAACACTAAATAAGAATTTTCAGAAAGTGTATTATTGCCAAAAGAAGCACTTCGATATTTAATGGAAGCACCAATAGAGACAAATTGTATTCGAAATCCATACGCAGCATGCACAGATAATTCACTCATCATATCGTCCCCTGAAGAAATCACTGCAATCCCTAATGCTTGGTTTTGCCCAAATGAAGGAACCGTAATAGCTGCATAATTGTAGGTTACCAAGCCCCAGTGGTCTAGCTGAGATAAACCCACTTGAAACCCATCTGCTTTGCTTAACCCTGCTGGGTTCCAATAAGTCGCATTTTCATCATCCGCTAAGCCAACAAAAGCGTAACCCATGGCAACCGGCCGAGTTCCAAAACCCACATCGACGAAAGACCCTGGAATGGTAGATACTTGTTGAGCCAGTAATGCGGGGGCTTTCCCAAAAGGGAGCAAGTTTATGGACATACCAAGAAAGGTGACCAAAGCAGCATGGGTAATTGAAGTCCTAAACCTTCTTAAAACATCACTATTTTGTTGTCTAAGGCTAATCATGATATCCTATTTAATGAGCACCACCGGTAACAGCTTCACTACTTCAGCTGACTGATCTTTCGCTTTTATTTGTATGATATAGCGTCCATTTCGAGCCCATGCACCACTATCTGTTTTCCCATCCCACAATAATTCTTTTTGAGAGGACGCCGATCCATAACGCCCTGGTTGTTGTAAATCATCCTCTAGCAAAGTTCGTACTAACTCGCCTTTCATATTGACTATTTGGATATCCACTTTCACTGGTGGGTAAGCCGAATCCAACCAATAACCTATGCGTAAAGGTGCGATTTCAGGACTAAAAGGACTAGGTAGAACGGCGGCATACTTTATACCCAAGGGTTCATTTTCTACCATTACAGCAAACTGCCCCAGTTTTGAAATACTAACCGTTCCTGCTGTTTCAACATTATTTCGCAGCTCAGAGGACTGGGAGTACTTAGCCTGGGTGGCTTCCAACAACTCCCACTGCAACGTAGTAAAATTAAACCTCCCTATCTCCCGTATGCCTGTATTAAAAGTCATTGTAGTGTCGTCTGGTAAGGTTAAAACTGCCTCTTTCATGAGAGGACTGCCCGAGAAAGAAAGAATATAAATTAAATCCGATACGGTATATGAGATGTCCGTCCCCTGGGCAAAAACAAATTTCTTCGTTTTTGGAGGTACGGTTTCACCCAACGATAACTGAGAGGGAATTTCCACAGACCCTTCCGGTAAACTAAGTTGCATACCACTCCCATTGGTCAGAGTGTAGGTTTCTTCCGGAAGTATTCGAGCGACCAATTCTACCACATCTGATTTAGATTGAATACCACTCACCGGATCGGTTACCTCGACTGTGAACGAACCTATAGTGTTGTTATTGGTAGGGGTAAAAACACCTCTATTATCCACGGTACCTACCGTGCTTGGATTCACCTTCCACTCTAAGCTATTCCCTAAAACTACACTACTACCGGATGTGTCAATGGCCGTATAACCGAATAGATGCGTACTAGCATTTGAAATCTGCTTCGCTGGTCTACTCACGACCATACTGTCGATGGGCATACTTTGAATTTCAACATCTATGGTCTCACTAATACTCGTACCATTATATTCGGTGGTTACTCTAAATTGATAGGTGCCCGCCGCTAGGGTTTCCAAGGTGGCTTGAGTGCCCTCTAATGTACTAAGTCGAATACCCGACGAATTATTAATCAGTGACCATCGAACCGTTCCTTCCGTTAAGTCTCCTTCAAATTTATCTTGAAGAGATTCGTTAATTCCATCGCGCAGCTCTACTTTAAGATCATAGGTGTCACCTAGGCGTATTTTTTTTCCTTTTAGCCCTGGTGTTATTCGTACTGTACTAAGTATACCACTGGCCAAAGGGGTGATCGTTTCCTGATTGCTTTGATAGCTTATCTCCGTTTCGATATTTTGTATGGTAGTATATAAGGTAATCGGCTCAACGGTTCCTTGAACAGGGATGGTTGCACGCAGGGTATCTACTCCCGCTGACCCACCATCTATTGCTAGCATGGTTAGAGACTTGAAAGAACCCGTAGACCCAACTCGGTAGTAGAGTTGCGCCGAGACAGTTGCATTATCCAGTTCTAAGCCTGCAGGACTAACTACCGAAACTGCAGTAGATTGATCGGCCAAAATATCTCCCACTGGTAATTGCACATAAGGTAAACTGAAGGTACTATCTAATACCGTTGTATCGGAATCAAGAGCAATTCGAATGGTATTTTCTGGGTATAAATAGCCTTCTTTAAACAAACTTAAGGTATACTCCGCTTGTTTCAGATTCGACTGAGAAGCATAGGTCCCGTCACTACCCGTAATAATTTTCTGTGATTGCCCACCCGAAACACCAAAGACCAATTCCGTACCGGCTAAAGGATCCTTGCCATCGTTCACTCGAATCGTAATCTGACCACTGGGAACATAGGTATCCGGTAGCACAATTTGCTGAGTAACCTGATCCGGCTTAATCACCCGAGTATAGGTTTTCGAAAAGACCCCTGAACTTACCGTAAACTGATAGGTGGTAGAATCCCCTTCTTCAATTGAAATCGGTAATGTCCCAAAACGATAATTCCCATTTGCATCTGAGAGTGTAGACACACTGGTTGATGATTGCGCCCGGATGCTTGCACCCTCGAATCCAGCCGATCTCAACAACACTTTACCACGCACATCCACATAACGTGGTGCTAGCACTAAATTATCCACCGTTTTGTTGTCTCCATCAACCAGAGTGACTTCTACGCTGTCTTGGGTAAATCCTTCGCGCTCGGCCTTTAATTTATAGATTCCAGAGGCGACTCCGTCAAAACTGTACTGTCCAGAATTATTTGACAATGCGGTAAAACTCTGTCCCGTGCTTTCCAGGGTGGCTTGGATGTTGACACTAGAAAGCCCATTTCCTGTGGAATTGACGACTCGTCCGGAAAACTGCGCATTATTGGAAACCATGTTGAAACTAACCGTGGTTGAATCACCCGTCTGCAATACTTGAACTCGTTGCACAGGATCGGAACTAAAGTCCGATTTAGATGCTCGCACGGTGTAAGAAGTGGCTTTTATACGAGAAAATCTGGCAATACCATCACTACCAGACTTTTGAGATAGTACGATTGCGGTATCCGCGGAGATAATACTTACATCTACGTTAGACAAAGCTTCCCCCTCTGATAAGACCTTCACATCTAAGGTAGCAATATTGGCCTGAGCGGTGAAATTTGCCGTTGCAGCGGTTTTATTGCCCAAAGAAACAGGGCCTCTTTGCGCAGGGCTAAACTCATATCCAAGGAGTTGTGCTTGAACTAGGTAATTGCCCGCAGGAAGGAAAGTGAAACTATAATTCCCCGAAGGATTTGACTGAACCAACTCCACTATTTCTTGGGTATCGGCATTAATTAAGCGCATGGTAGCCCCTGCAACACCAGCAGCTCCAGTGATCGAAGCCTGCCTTACAGTAACCTCCACATTGTCACTTAGCGTGGCGGCAGACTCACCTGCGGCAACGGTTTCGGTGAGGCTCCCATTTTCATAGCCCTCTCGATAAATATCTGTTTCAAGGGTATAGGTAGCTCCATTCTCAATTTCGTTAAATTGGAAATTTCCAGACGCATCGCTTTTTGTGGTGTAAGAATTCAGTTCATTAGAAGCGATTACCGTCACATTAAAACCTAAGGCAGCCCCACTTTTATCGGTGACTTTACCGGCAAGGGAACCAATATTTGGGGACAACTGTACCTGTTCTGAGATTATCGATCCAGCCGTTAAAACCACTCCTACCGTATCACTCTCAAACCCTTCCTTAGAGGCTATTAGCAAAAAGCTTCCCGGACTCATTTCAGATATACTATACGCCCCACTTGCATCCGAGACGGTAAAACTAGACCCATTACCTTCTCTACCAATCAGGGATATTTCAGCCCCTTTAATACCCGCACCGCTTACGGCTTGTACTACAGTGCCCGAAATACCCGCATTGTTAAGAACCAAGCCATCTACATTAAGCTGCGTTAACTCCGTTTCTTCTACGCTGAGAGTAAATGTTTTATCCGCAGGAGAGCTATAGCCGGTTTTAGTAGCATTGACCGTAAAACTTCCCAATTCCAAGCTGTTGAGACTATACTCGCCTTGCGCATTCGTAATACCGGTATACGTAGTCCCATTGCTGTGAGTAGCGGTGACTGTAGCCTCAGCAAGAATTGCCCCACTAAGATCTTGCACAAGGCCCGATACCCGCCCATCTTTTATGGTAAGCTGTTGATCCAGACGAATAGTCGCACCATCTGATGCGGTTTGAGCCACTTCTTTACTGACATACCCAGTTTTCGAATAGCTAATCACGTAACTACCCCCAACCAAACCCTCAAAACTGTAGGCACCCTCTGCATCCGACACAGCTGTCGCACCCCCTCCGCCCGATTTACTCGCATTTACCAACACTTGGTTCAATGCATTTCCCTCCGAGTCGGTAATGGTTCCAGATAGGAATACAAAATTTTCGCTAACCGAAAAATTAACTCCTGTAAGGTTCTGTCCAATACTCAATGTGGTCGCTTTTTGGGCGGTGGTATAGCCGGCCTTTTGAACCCTTAGGGTATAACTATTTGGGTTCAAACCCAGCACATAGGTTCCATCTGATTTACTGGTAGTCGAATCTACTTTTTGACCGGAACCATTTAGCGCATAAATTTTTGCCCCCGCCAAAATTCCTCCACCCGACACATTCACCGTACCGGCTACAGAAGATGGATTCGAACTTAGGGTAAAATCACTGACTTTGGTAGATCTAGCCGACTGAACTCCTGAGCTACCACTCGCGCTTTTATACCCATCTTTTTCGACCAACATCGTATAATTCGCCCCCGCAGGAATACTAAAGGCATAGGTTCCATTAATCTGCGTTTGAGTTAGCTGGCTAAACCCTTCATCATCATTAATGGTTACACTAGCGTTTCTAATCGCATTAGTTCCATCGGTCACCGTACCCCTAAGCGTAAAGGTATTTTCCACCAATGAAAAATTCTGATTAATCACCGATTGACCAGGTCCTATGGTTACAACATCACTCGAATCAGCCAGAAAGCCCGTCTTCTGCGCCAAGATTACCCAACTACCCGACTGCATGTTAAAGGTATAACTACCATCATTGGCATTCGTGAGAGTAACCTCCTGACTTGTTAGTGTATTTCTTGCTCGTAGCTGGGTATTGGTAAGCGCTAAACCACTCGAGCTTACTTTACCCGAGATGGAGCCGGCGTTCGGTGTCATTTCAAAATTTATACCCGTGAGATCTTGACCCGCTGATAAACTAACTGTCTTTGGAGAAGGTGAAACCAACCCAGTTTTATTCACAGAAAGCTCATGGCTTCCATTGGGCACACTCATAGAATAGTACCCACTACTATTGGTTTGGGTAGTACCCACATTTAGAACAGTCACGGTGGCGTCCGAAACCCCATTTCCATTAGGCAAACTCACCGTACCTGAAACCGAGCTCGCGTTTGGGACCATTTCAAAATCCATCCCTGAAATCGTTTCACCCACAGCTATACCAATAACTAACTCTCTTTCCTGATTAGAAGCATAATTCTCTTCCACTGCCACGATAGAATACGAGCCACTCTTAAGCGATAGTGTGTACTGTCCGTTTCCGGATGCTGTAGTACTAATAACTGTTCCAACGCTAGGTATAGCACGAACCTCTACATTCCCAAAAGGGCTTAAGCCAGTAGAACCATCTTCATTGGTAATTCGCTCTCGTACGAATCCAGTAACCTGGTTTGCATTACCCGTTAGTGTGAAATCTTGACTTTGCAAAATATCACCAGTAGAAAGAGATACCGTCTCATCTTCAGGTTTTACGAATCCAATTTTTTCTACTGAAAGGGTCCAACTCCCACTTGAGACGGTAAATTGATAGGCACCCGATCCATTACTTTGGACTTCATACTCCTGACTCCCATTTGTAATGTGTACAGTCGCCCTTGAAACCGCATCGCCGTCCTCGTTAAATATAGTGCCGGATACCGTTGCCTGGTCATTAGTCAAAATAAAAGGATCCGAAAGATTTTTTTGCTCGTCTAAGCCAAGAGTAACCGAACGACTACTTGGGCTAATGAAGCCTGACTTCGAAACGGATACGGTGTAGCTTCCCTGATTTAATGATATCGAATAATCTCCATTAACCCCTGTAGTTGTAGTTTTTACAGTTCCATCATCAGATTTAACTGTACGTACTACGGCATCTTCTACGGTTTGTCCTGCGTTATCTTTCACCACTCCAGATACCGAGGAAGGTAAAGGATTCATTTTTATCTGCACAGAAGTCGTGCGTTGATCTCGTATAACCGATGTAGTGGTAGTAGTTTCAAAACCTTGTTTTTCAGCTGTAAACTCATAGGTACCGGCTACCAAACTATCCGAATAACTGTCCGATTGAACGAAATAAGGAAGGGAAGGAGTCACCCCGCCGGATATCGCCCGCGCGGAAAGCTCGACTCCTAATAAGCTGGAATTATCAGACGCGCTTAGTACTCGCACGCTAAATTCACCCGTTTCAACATTGTACTGAAAAAAGCGACTACTGGATGTAGTTCCACCACCCTTGGTGTTATTGGAAACCACATTCCATTGATACCGACCACTCTTTAGGGTTTGCAGGGCAGGAAACTCAATCAGGTTATTAGTCGTAGTCCCTGACCAGATAGGAACCGTAACGTCAATACCTTGCTGTTTCATCACTTGAAAAAGGTTGACCGTATAATTTGAAGCCTCAGGAACATCGGTCCACTCAAAAGTAATGGTCTCCTCTGCAAATAGTTCTACATTGTTATTCGGTCGTACAAGTGTTGTTTTTGGCACCGCATTTGGGTCAACGTAAATGAAAGGAACTATACCTCCAAATACCGGGCTAGTATAAACAGGGTTATTCTCCTCATACACATTTAAAACCGTGTAACTATACTCTTGATTTGCATTTAAAGGCGGTGCCTCATCCGTAAAAGGAGATTCCCGATTAATGTCACCATAATCAGCGGTAGTCGTTTTAGTGATATATTGCCAGACGACGGTTGCGCCCTCAATGGTAATTCCTCCTTCATCATCCTCTACTATATCGAAGGGTGTGCTGGACACAATTAGCCAGTAGGACGGGACACCAGAAACCGCCGTCCATTGAAAAGTGGGGGTGGCGTTAGTGGTATTTCCTCGTGGGGCAATAATAGATGGAGCCTCGTCTGCCTCGACTATAATCTGTACTTCGTTGGAATAAAAAATGCTTCCTGGATTAGCGGTGTAATCCTGTTGAATTTCACCAGCTGTACGAGCCGTTGAATTGGTGATTCGGGCAAAGTATCGACCTACACTAAGACCTATATTATTGGGGACCAAATCGGCTCGATTTCCACTAACATCAAGTGCTAAGGTTTGATAGGTATTTGATGCCCTACCAATGATTAATTTTGCATTCCTACCTGTTAAATTCAGCGCAGAAGCGTCTAAATTAGTCCATTCCAAGCGGAATTCAGCATCCTGTTTCAAAAGTAGTTTTACTTCGTAATCCCCATCTGAATCCTGGGCTGTTGGTGGTTTTAAAATCATGCTCTGAGCATACACCGTGTCCATAAGCATACCAAAACTCATGATCAAAGTGATACAAACCCAAAAATATTGTGCAAAAAGGTTGCGCATAAAAACCCAAGGATAAATCAAATAGTGAATAAATAGCGTTTCTAATGGCTAAATAGTCTGTGCTTCAAACTGTTAGTCAAATTAACTATTTAAAATGGAGTCAGCAAATTAAGCTATTTCCTTGTCTCTGCAAATCCTTGATTTTAGTATTCATACTGTTTTTTTTCTAAAATGAGAATTCAATGAAATGAAAAAAATCACGCTCTTTCTGTAACAAATAGTCATAAATCGACTCCTTATCTATAAGGTAGTCCGTTCAGAGTCCTATAAAACTACCACTATATAACTACCATCACACGACCACTCAACCCAAAATTACAAAAGCCAACACCACATAAGAACATCTATCTACTTAGAAACTCAACTTTCTTTAATTGTACCCATTTTTAATTGTACCCCAGGCCTCATCTTGGTTGAAACCGATGAGGCTTTTATTTACTCATTTTTCGAAATAAAAATGAACCTGTTGTGACAAACACAGATTAACCACGTAATTCTTCGTTCTATACAAAGAAAATAGTATTTTGAAGGGCATTTATAACTGCCATGATATTTATACGGAACTATGGAATTACATCTTTCACATTTATCCAAAACCTATTCAAATGGAGTTCAGGCACTAAAGGATGTCTCCATTACTATTTCCAATGGTATGTTTGGATTACTAGGTCCTAACGGAGCTGGTAAATCCACTCTCATGCGGACCATTGCCACATTGCAGGACGCGGATATGGGGGAAGCACGACTAGGAGATATTGATTTATTTAATGAGCCCATAGAATTGCGTAAGATACTAGGGTACCTACCACAGAGCTTTGGGGTTTATCCTAAAATGAACGCCTATGATCTCTTGCATTACATGGGA
>CALKOA010000003.1 GCA_938091655.1 uncultured Balneolaceae bacterium
GTGTGGTTATATAATGGATAGAGATTAATTCGTGTATTTTAGTTTTCTTTTAGGCAATTAAAGAGCAACATATACACTAATACCCACCCACTTTCACTTTGGCCTGCAGGGGCCAAATTTAGTTGAAATAAATAGATCAAATATGGAAGTATCAATAGTATTATTAATAAGCAGTATTACACTCTTTATTGGTTATGTAATTGGTAAGAAAGAAGGGTTATCTAGTGGCTATACCAAAGGTATCTATGAAGGTGCAGAAGAAACTTTGAAGCTTGTAGAGAAGTATAGTAATGGTGGACTTAAATCCACCTTAGATTGGGAAACAACCCAGAGGTTATTAAGGGAGAAGATGAGTAAGAATTAACATGACTGCTAATCTCTTGATTTATTGATCAAACACTCTTAACTATAGATAAGTTGTACAAAACTTGTACAGTTCCTGCAAAATAAAAAAGCTAAATAACTGTAATTATGTTACTTAGCCTAAATTAGTTGTACGCCCATCAGGACTCGAACCTGAAACCTATTGCTTAGAAGGCAATTGCTCTATCCAGTTGAGCTATGGGCGCATACTCATAGAAGAGAAGATTAAAGTCGGGGAGACAGGATTTGAACCTGCGACCCTTCGCTCCCAAAGCGAATGCGCTACCGGGCTGCGCCACTCCCCGATTAATCAGACACCAAAGATACTGCAATATTTACTCTGATGACAAGCTAAATATAAAATTTATTTAAAGGCCAAAAGACTAGTACAACAAACGGCCTATTTATGATTCAAAAGGTTTTAGTTACAACGCTAAGGCTAACAGGCGGTTAATTTTTGAGTATTGCTTGAACATAATTCGTCCAGCTCATCTTTTCTGCAGCTTTGCGAACGTGTTCCCGATCTATAGGTTCATCGATTGATTTGAGCATTATTTGAGCCATTGATTCCGTATTAGTAGCTTCGGCTAAGTACCCGTTGTAACCATCTTTAATTGTCTCAGGAAAGTGTCCTACCTCAGTAGCTAAAATGGGTAATTCAAAATTGTAGGTCAGTGATTCAACGCCAGAGGGAGTGGCTGTCTCGTAAAACAAAATGCTTGAATCAGCCACTTGAAAGTACTTATGTACATCTTCATTCGGAATAAATGTGTTTATAACTACTGTCCGATCTTCAATCCCTAAGGATTTTATTCGTTCAAGTGGTCTATAATTTTGCTCATCAGAATCCTTTGATAAGAGCATCTTTTTGAGTCCGCCAAACAACATATGTTTAAGCTTAGTGGTCCACTTATTAGGGTCTAAGGTCGTCCAAAATTCCTCACCACAAATTAAGAAGCTTACATCTTCGCGAGACTTTGCTACTTTTGAGAACGCTTCAATGGCCATGTGTAAGCCTTTATATTTCCTGATAAAGCCAAAAAACAAAAATACATGTTTATTTAACCCAAGTTTTTTTTTAAATGCCTCCACATTAAATGCTGGGTCAGGGGCATATAAGTCATACACAGGATGATACAATTTAATCACCGTTTTAGCACCATCTGGGTCATTTGCTGAGGTCGATTTATTTGACCAATTTGCATTGCGTTCACCAGTTTCATTTACAATGAACTGTTGATTGGGAAACAGTGACTTGAGCTCATCAACCGTTTTATATGCGTGAGTCAAGTAGGTATGTGCAGGCTTAATTCCATATTGGGTGCATAGATCATCTATTTTGCTTCCTTCTTTTTGCTTAACAAAATGTAGATCAAAGATAACTTCTGCGGAACTCATCTTAGAGAGTTTGCGGGCGATGACTCCCATCGGTAGCCCCTGAATAGCAATAGCCCATTGGAAAATTACTTTATCAGGTTTTAAGCCTGCAATGAACTGTGCAGTATGTAACCAACTAAAAGGATTATTGTAATTTGTCAGATAGTGAATTTGAATACGACTACCTTCCATGAAATCAGTTTTTGAACTAGTATCCTCGAACTTTCGTGGTATGATTGAGGGATATTGTTGGGTCCATGATACAATATGAATTTCATGGTCGGTCTCTGCATCCAATGTTTTAGCTAAAGAGGTATTGTAATTAGCAATACCACCTTTAAACCTCGGACCTGGGCCAAAACAAACAATTCTGCCCATTGTATTAACTTTGGGCATATTTAGAGGAAGCAACATCAAAAACGCGCTTCATGCCCTGTTCGAGTGAAAGTTTTGGCTTCCATCCTAAGTATTGGTGCACATAATCCATGTTGGCATAACGCGAATGCACACCAACAGGTTTGTCTAGTAAGGGTTTAATCTCAGGAGCATACCCAGCAAAAGAAGTGAAAACCTCTATTAAATCTAAAAAGGAGGTCAGTTGCCCAGATCCGATATTAATTGCTCGCCCATCTTTAATGTGATCCATTGCAAGTAATGTGCAATCCATCACATCTTCAATATGAACAAAATCTCGACCCTGTTTACCAGAACCCCATACTTCGAAAGGATTTTCTAATAGAGCGGCTCTTCTAGCAATGGCAGGTACAGGATAACTTAAGTCTTGATCTTCCCCATATCCAGAGAATGGTCGAATGCAAGTAACAGAAACCCCATAATGAGAAGCAGCAATAGACGCCAAATATTCTCCTGTCAGTTTAGTCCAACCGTAGGTCATATCAGGCTGACCCATCTTCTTAAAATCTATATCCGATTCGCTCAGTGCAATAGCGTCAGATTCCGTTTGAAGGTCTACTGGGTAGGCCGCGCTTGAACTTGGATACAAGACACGGCTAGGCTTATGAAGACAAATCCATCTAAAAAATAATGCGTCAATAGCCAAGTCGAGTGCTACCTTCATTGGATCTCCATCGATTGTTGCTCGGCCACCAACGATAGCTGCAAAATGGAATACGTCTGTGAAGTGGTCGATATCTAGTGCAAAATGTTCAGAAAGGTAATCTTCTCGTCCAACAAGGCCATTCAAAATTGAACGGATGTCTTCATTGATAAAAATAATTCTTTTGTCCTCACCAAAATATTCAACGTTTCCCTCCTTATGTTTGGCAATGTTTGGATCTAACCACTTAGCTGGATGAGTACCTACCGATAAATCATCGATGACTAATAAGGTGTCTTCTGTGGTCGAATAAAGCCTTTTTACAAAATTACGCCCAACAAAACCGCAACCGCCTGTAATGAGATGGTACTTCATGATTTAAATATTCTCTTAAAATTCCTGATTAAACTATGTAAGGATGTCTAATATAATAGCTGTATTTTGGTATGTAATTTAAGCCAATAAGACCTAGGAAGCGAATGAAAATCTGTCCAAAAAAACCAAAGCGATTTAATCTTACACACTCCGTTTTACTCAAAATAAGTATTTTTTGGGTGTGTGTTGGTTGGCACGGAGGTATTTATGCTCAAGACTTACAAGTTTCTATGTCCAGCAAGGCGGAGCCGACTATTTTTATAGAAACCTTGGATGCTGAAAATAAAGTCACAATTTTGGATGAATCGGGTTTTGTATTACAGCAGGTTAATTATGATTTTCCTTCCAGCAAAGATCCTTCTTTTTTAGTTTATGGAAGCCCATTTGGAAGTATTATTCGAGAAAACATTGCTAACTTTTTATGGATAAATCGACAAGGGCAAATCACTTACAGCAAATCCAATAGTTCCGGTTCCGAAGATGGGGAAGCCGTCTCAGAATTAGCTACCGATCCACAATTTCGTACTACTGTAATATACAATCCAAAAATAGTGTTTGGTAACTCAATAGGTTCCTCTGCACAAATTATCAGCTCCGATAAAAAATCTGTTTCTCTTCATTATAGTACAAGCAGGCAATTACGCAGAGTGTTTGTTTCTAGTAATGGAGCCTTCGTTGCCTTAGTCACCGCCCAAGACGGACTGGACGATGTAGTCAAGATATTCGATCGTTATGGAAATTCCATTGCTCAATGGGAGTTTTCGCAACCAGTTGAAGGGGTTGAGTTTTCTGAGGACGGTCGATACCACACTTTGTTTTCAGGTGGTAGAGTAGGGGTTTACGATTCACATAATTCACAAAGAATAGGCAGTTCTTCAATTAGGGGTAATTCCATTTTAACTGCATCGTATTTACCATCAAAAAGTACCATAGCAGTGCTCACAGCCGATTTTTTAGGCACTAGAGTGCATGATTCGGGTGTAGACATAGATGTCTATCCAACCATAACCGATCTAGAATTACACTCAATTAATGTTGCAGAGCGACGAATTTCAAAACAAACCATTCCAATTTCTGCAACAGAGCAACTCTCACCAATATATTTTACTCATAAAGACAATAGTCTGTTAGTGAAAGGATTGGCAATCGAGTTTACAGTAAACTAATCGTTATACTTTATTTGTCTGTTCTTGAGAGGAGTTAGGAGTGCTTTTACCTTCCGCGGCGCTGCTATCTAAATCATTGGTTTCAGTAGAGTCAGTGATGGTTTTTGTATGCTCTATCTCGGGGTCTTTAGTGGAAGCTTTCTTAGGAGATTTTGTGGTTTTTGGCTTTACAACAGACCAACTAAAACTTAAATCGTCCCTGGTTTTGTTCAATTTAATTTTGATGGTCGAACCTTCCGGCTTTTTGTCTTCCAATAGTGCCTCGGCAAGTGGATCCTCAATGTATCGTTGAATGGCCCTTTTTAGAGGTCGAGCACCATATTTTGGATCAAATCCTTTATCCGTGATAAAGTCTTTAGCTCCTTTGGTTAATTCGACATTGTAGCCTACCTCTTTAATGCGGTGAAATAATTCTTCACTCAGTACATCGATTATTTGATAGATATCTTCTTTATCAAGGGGCTTAAAGGTGATTATATCGTCAATACGATTCAAAAATTCGGGGTTGAATACTTTTTTAAGAGCATCCTGTATGGTGCTCTTCATTTTTGCATAGTCAAAAGTACTTTCCCCTTGACCACCAAAGCCAATTCCTTTACCCATATTTTTAATATCGCGAGCACCAATATTGGATGTCATGATAATGATGGTGTTTCTGAAGTCTACACGACGACCTAAGCTATCCGTTAAGATACCGTCGTCGAGCACTTGTAGGAGAATGTTAAACACATCGGGATGTGCTTTTTCAATTTCATCCAACAAAACTACACTGTATGGTTTTCGGCGTACTTTCTCAGTTAAAACTCCACCTTCTTCATATCCTACATAGCCCGGAGGAGCACCAATAAGTCTTGAAACACTGAATTTTTCCATGTACTCACTCATATCTATTCGAATAAGAGCTTCGTCTTTATCAAACAGATATTTAGCCAATACCTTGGCAAGCTCGGTTTTACCCACACCCGTTGGTCCTAAAAATACAAAAGAACCAATAGGTCGTGATGGATCTTTTAAACCTGCACGAGTGCGTTGAATGGCTTTGGTTAATTTTACAATGGCTTCGTCTTGACCAATTACTTTTCCTTTTAATTGATCTTTCATGTTAAGGAGTTTTTGCCCCTCGTTTTGTGAAATTTTATTCACGGGAACGCCACTCATCATCGCAATAACGGAGGCTACATCGTCTTCTTGTACATCAAAAACAATTTCTTCTGATTCTTTTTCCCAATCCCTTTGTGCTACTTCTAGGTCTTCAATAAGTCTCTTTTCCTTGTCTCTAAGGCGAGCCGCTTCCTCAAATCGTTGTTTTTTTACCATCGTATTCTTTTCAGTACTGGTCTTTTCGATGGTCTCCTCAAGTTCAATGATGTGCTTGGGTACATTGATATTTGCCAGATGCACCCTAGCACCAGCTTCGTCCATAGCATCTATTGCTTTATCGGGCAAAAAATGATCGGGAACGTAACGATTAGTAAGTTTAACACAGGCGGCAAGAGCCTCATCGGAATAGCGTACGGAATGGTGCTTTTCGTACTTAGGCTTAATTTGATTGAGTATCTCAAGAGTTTCTTCTGGACTGGTAGGATCTACCATTATCTTTTGAAAGCGACGTTCTAAAGCACCATCTTTTTCAATGAATTGGCGATATTCGTTCAACGTAGTTGCTCCAATAGCTTGCACTTCTCCTCTTGCTAAGGCTGGCTTTAACATATTAGATGCATCTAAAGATCCACTTGCACCACCTGCTCCAACAATAGTGTGCAATTCATCAATAAACAGTATAACGTTGTCTGTTTTTTCTAGTTCGGTCATTACAGCTTTCATGCGCTCTTCGAACTGACCTCTATACTTAGTACCGGCTACAAGCGCTGCTAAGTCGAGAGCAATAACTCGCTTGTCAAACAAAATACGAGATACTTTGCGATCAATAATCCTAGAGGCTAGACCTTCTGCAATAGCTGTTTTACCTACTCCTGGCTCACCAATAAGTACGGGATTATTTTTCTTGCGTCTACTTAAAACCTGAGCAACTCGTTCTATTTCTTTGTCACGGCCAATAATGGGATCTAATTTTCCTTCTTCGGCAAGTTGGGTAAGATCGCGGCCGAAATTATCTAAAACAGGGGTCTTTGACTTATCATTTTTTTTCTCCCGTGCGCTCCCAGAACTACTTCCTGAGCTACCCGCATCTGGGTCACCTGATGCAATAGCTGATGGATTATCAAAATCATCCCGGGTCTTGCCTGAAATGATGAGATCCAATTCCTCTCGAACGGAGTCATACGAGATATTGAATTGTTGAAGAATTTGCGCGGCTATGTTTTCATCGTCCCGAAGTAGTGAAAGTAACAAATGTTCCGTACCAATGGTGTCACTTTTATATAATTTGGCTTCTAAATAGGTGATTCTGAGAACTTTTTCTGCCTGTTTGGTAAGGGGTATATTCCCTATGGTAACAGACCCACCAGTCCCACGTACCGTATCCTCAATAGTTTTTTTCAATTTAAACAGATCACAGTCTAGATTTTTGAGTATGCGAACAGCAACTCCATCACCAAGTCGTACAATGCCTAAAATTAAATGCTCGGTTCCTATGTAATCATGCCCTAGTCGAAGTGCTTCTTCGCGGCTGAATTGGATTACATCTCTAACCTTACTCGAGAAATTACCCTCCATGTGAATATCCTTTTGCGCTGTGAATTGAAATTACATTCATTAGATTATATTATCGAACCTTCAAAATAGGAGTTTTTACTCCTAATTGAACAATTTAATCCTTGAAACTTAAATACAGATTGCTAATCATAATTGTAAACGAACATATTTTTAAAATCGTTCTAATCGAATGTAGCAGGGCACTCATCTAAATGCAAACAAAATGCCCCATTGTGTAACTTTTTTTTGACCTATAATTGCCCAAAGGGTGAGCAATTAATGAGAGGTTTTTTTTCAATCTATTGATATCACAAAGTTATTATTAGAGGATTATTAAGCGTTACTACGAACACCAATAATCACTTACACCATCAATAATAACTTTTTAAACTCAGTATAACGCCTTTCCGGTCATTTCACTTGGCTTAGCTAAACCCATCATTTTGAGTAGGGTAGGTGCTACATCTGCGAGCTTCCCTTGGTGGAGTGAAACATCTCCTGCGCCTACTAATATGGCAGGCACCAAGGAGGTAGTATGAGCGGTATGAGGGCTACCGTCTTCTTTTTCCATCTGGTCTGCATTGCCATGATCGGCTATAATGAGGGTTTTGTACCCCATTTCAGTAGCAGTAGTTACCACTTTTTCGAGTTCTTTATCAACTGCTTCAACGGCTTTTATGGCTGCTTGCATATTTCCAGTGTGACCTACCATGTCTGGATTCGCAAAGTTTAACACAACTAAGTCATGAATGTTTTCTTTAAGTGCAGATACCAGAGTTTGAGCTACTTCAGGAGCACTCATTTCAGGTTGTAAATCATAGGTTGCTACTCTGGGGCTAGGTATAACTTTGCGAACTTCTCCTTTGTTAGGTTCTTCAATACCGCCGTTAAAAAAATAAGTAACATGAGGGTATTTTTCGGTCTCTGCTATTCTATACTGCGTTTTTCCTTTTTTTGAAACCCATTCCCCAAGAGTATTTGCAAGGTTTTGCGGGGGATATGCAACAGAAACCTCTTCAAAGGTTGAGTCATATGAGGTGAAACAAGTATAATGCAAGTTCGAGACATGAGTGTCAAACTCTGTGAACGCGTCTTGGGTGAACGCTCGAGTTATTTCACGTGCTCTATCACCTCTAATATTATAGAACAATACCGCATCTCCCTGTTGTATTCGGGCATGAAGTGGATTACCTATACACACTGGTTCAATGAACTCGTCAGTAATTTTTGCATGATAGGATGCTTTGAAGGCTTCTTTGGCATCTTCAAACACCTGTCCTTTACCAGCTGTTAATAAATCGTAGGCTTTCTTAACTCGTTCCCAACGATTATCCCTATCCATAGCAAAATATCGTCCAACTATACTTACAATTTTGCCTATACCAATTTGTTCAGATTGCTCCTGAAACTGCTCAAGATAGGATAATCCAGCTTGAGGCGCGGTATCCCGGCCATCTGTAAAGGCGTGAACGAATACTTCCTTGAGGCCTTCTTTCTTAGCTAAAGCAAGAATAGCGTAAAGATGGTTGTTGTGGGAGTGCACACCACCATCTGAAAACAAGCCCATAACGTGAAGGTATCCTCGTTGTTTTGCAGCTTTTACAGATTCAAGAAGTACAGGATTAGTATAAAAATCGCCATCACGTATATCCTTATTAATCCTTGAAAGTGCCTGCCAAACAATACGACCTGCTCCTATATTGAGATGCCCTACTTCGGAATTCCCGAATTGTCCATCTGGAAGCCCCACGTCCTCACCACTCGCAGAAAGTTGAGTGTTTGGCATGCTTTTAATGAGGGAGGTGAAATAGGGTAGAGTAGCCTGATCTACAGCACTCACCTTTGGGTCTGTTGCGATACCAAAGCCATCTAGGATTACCAGCATAGCTTTGGATTCGAGCTTAGACATAGTTAATACAGCCTAAAGGGCGTTAACGTGACGGGTAAGTTGCGCTTTCTTTCTGGCAGCGTTGTTGGTATGAATCACACCTTTTACGCTCATTCTGTCTAAATAAGACACCGCTTCTTTGTATAGTACTTGAGCTTCATCCTTACTGGTCGATGCCATTACTTTTTTAATAAGAGTACGCATTTTAGAACGTCTTGCACGATTATGTGCGTTTCGTTTAGCGTTTTGTCGGTCGCGTTTAATTGCTGATTTGTTCTGAGCCATTCCGGTTGTGGAGTTTAGACTTTTTTATTTATAGTCACCAAAATTACGGCTTAGTTTTATTCTAATCAATAAAAGATTGAATAATTACTTAATTCAGCGTAATTTAACCGTTCTGTTATGATAGTGGTAATTGACGGCCCCGCTGGATCGGGAAAAAGTTCTACTGCTCGTGCAGTCGCTCAAGAATTAAATATACAGTATTTAGATTCAGGAGCACTATATCGAGCAGTTACCTACCTTTTCTTGAAAAGTGAGCAGTCATTACCTGTGTTCTTTGATTCACTTTATTCTGCTCAGCTTTCCTTTGAATTCGGCAATGAATTCCAAGTTAATCTCAACGGCGAAGATATAACTTCTGTTATTAGAGACCCTAAGGTTTCAGCTCAGGTTAGTACTGTGGCTGCTATACCTAAGGTCAGAGAGTACATCAATAATTTAATGAACAACGCAGTTCAACACGATGTTTACATCGCAGATGGACGGGACTTAGGTACAGCAGTTTTTCCAAATGCTGAATGTAAGTTTTTCATGATTGCTGACCTTGAAACAAGAGCTAAGCGTAGGCATCAAGAACTCAGTCTGAAAGGACTCCAAATGAGTTATAACGAGGTGTTTGCCGAAATCAACAAACGAGATCGAATCGATTCAACCCGAGAGAAAGATCCGTTAAAGCAAGCAGATGACGCCATTGTAGTGGACAGCTCAACATTTAGTTTTGATGAGCAAGTCCAATACATCGTCAAAAGAATTAAAGAAACTATCGCAATAGAATAAACTACAACTTTATCCCAAAGTCGAAAGTCGATTTTGAGGTATGAACATTAACAAACATTTCAATGTCAGAAGACAACAAATCATCAGTTGAAGAAACTGAAGTAACAACTCCAATGGAAGAAGTGGTGGAAGCCACCGAGACAGTCCAGACCTCCGCACAAGTAGAAGCCACCGAGACAAGTGAAGTAGCTACCGAATCCACTCCAGAAATGGCTAGTGATGTAGAACTAGAAGAGAACCCTCTAGTTGGTGAAACCGAAACCATCTTAGCACATGTGTTCAGTGGGGAAGTGGAAGGGGAAGTTTTCACATTAGATCAGCTAGAAAAGCCATCAGACGAATATAGCGAGGATGAGTACAATCAACTCATGGGTATGTATGAAAATACCCTTAATGAAATTGAAGAAAAAGAAATTGTAACCGGGCGAATCATCTCAATTGACGAAAAATATGTCGTAATTGATATCGGATTTAAATCCGAAGGTATTGTTGCTGTTAACGAGTTTAACAACAAACAGCTCGAAAGCATGGCACCTGGCGACGAAGTAGATGTGTTTCTTGATCGTGTAGAAGATAAAGACGGTCAGTTAATTTTATCACGACGTAAGGCTGATATACTTCAAGCATGGGAGAAAATCGAAGCTTCGCATACAAGTGGAGAAGTGGTGGAAGGACTCATCAAGCGTCGGATTAAAGGAGGTATGGTGGTTGATCTATTTGGTATAGATGCTTTCCTGCCTGGCTCTCAGATTGATGTTCGTCCAGTACGTGATTTTGACGCTTATGTGAATAAAAGCATGGAATTCCAGGTTGTAAAATTAAACATGGTTGCTGAGAATGTAGTTGTTTCTCACCGTGCATTAATCGAAAATGACCTAGAAGAGCAGCGTGAACAGATACTTGACACAATTGAATCGGGTCAGGTTCTTGAAGGCGCTGTTAAAAACATAACCGATTTCGGGGTATTTATCGATTTAGGTGGTGTTGATGGTCTATTGCATATTACAGATCTCTCTTGGGGTCGTGTGGACAATCCAAGCGAAATCGTACAATTAGATCAGCGGTTAAACGTAGCTGTTATTGATTTCGATGAGCGTAGTAAGCGAGTTTCACTTGGATTAAAGCAGTTACAGCCGCATCCTTGGGAAGGTATTCAGTCGAAGTATCCTGAGGGTATGAAAGTACAAGGCCGTGTAGTTTCGATCGCTGATTACGGTGCTTTCATCGAATTAGAGAAAGGTGTTGAAGGTTTAATTCACATCTCAGAAATGTCTTGGACACAACACATCAAACATCCTTCACAGTTAGTAGAAAAGGATGATGTAGTAGAATGTATTGTGTTAAACATTAATGAAGATGAGAAGAAAATATCTCTCGGAGTTAAACAATTAACCACAGATCCATGGGCTGATATTCTTGAAAGATTCCCTATAGGATCTAAGCACCAAGGAATGGTTCGAAACCTAACTAATTTTGGTGTATTTGTTGAACTAGAGCCAGGAATAGACGGGCTAATTCATGTGTCCGACCTAAGCTGGGAAGATAAAATAGAGCATCCAAACGAAGTAGTTAAGAAGGACCAACAGATTGAAGTGGCTATTCTTGGTGTCGATTTCGACAATCGTAGAATTACCCTTGGGCATAAGCAGGTAATGCAGAACCCATGGGAAACCTACGCAAAAGAATACACTCCAGGTACTGAAGTTAAAGGATCCGTTGTTAAAGTAACTGATCGAGGTGCTTTTGTTGCATTGGAAAAAGGAGCGGAAGCGTTCTTAAACATGACTAAATCTGTTGTTGCTGAGTTCAAAGAAGGTGATGAGGTTGAAGCCTACATATTCCGTTTTGACGAACAAGGTAAAAACATCGAATTAAGTCAACTCGATGCCGATCAAAAGAAAGCAAAAGCAACTAAGAAAAAAGCCGATGAAAAAGCGGATATGGAGACAGGAGCACCAACTCTTGGAGAAATGTCAGGTTTAGCAGCGCTTAAAGAAAAAATGGAAGCCGAAGAGCAAGCAGAAGCAGCTCAGAAAGCTAAGGACGAAAAGTAAGATTTTCATCCAAGCTATTTTGAGTACTATCTTATAGATACTACTCTAAAGAACATTAAAAAAGCCCCAAGCGATAAGCTAGGGGCTTTTTTGTTATAAGCTCTAGTTGGTTTAATAGCCTCATTGCGCCCTAGGAAATCTAACTAGGCTAGACTATTAAAGCTTCTTTAGGGAACCTGTACATTATTCATGACTTTTTGAACTAACTCTTCAGCACCTATTTCCTCGGCCTCTGCTTCGAAAGTAGGAATAAGTCGATGCCTAAATACATCTAATGCAACCGTACGGACATCTTCTGGTGTAACATAGGCTCTGTGTTCCATAAAAGCTTGTGCTCTTGCTGCCAAATTTAGATTAATCGTAGCTCTTGGGGAGGCTCCAAAGCTAATTAAATCTTCTAGCTCGGCAATACCATATTCCGCAGGCCTTCTTGTTGCAAACACCAAGTCTACAATATATTTTTCAACCTTCTCGTCCATGTAAATATCGTTGACTACTTTTCTTGCCTCTAGGATGGTTGCTGGATCAACCACTTTATTCAGAGTTGGTTTGGCACCGGTTTTCGCCATACGTCGCATAATTTCTAATTCTTCTGCAGGGCTTGGGTAATCTACTTTTAGTTTGAGCATAAATCGATCTACCTGTGCTTCTGGCAGAGGATAAGTACCTTCTTGTTCTACTGGATTTTGAGTGGCCAAAACCAAAAAAGGTTCCTCCAATTTAAAACTTTCCTCACCAATAGTGACTTGTTTCTCTTGCATGGCCTCTAACAGAGCACTTTGAACTTTCGCAGGTGAGCGGTTAATTTCATCAGCCAGAATAATATTTGCAAAAATAGGCCCCTTCTTCACGAAGAAATCGCCTTCTTTCTGGTTGTAGATTAGTGTCCCGATAAGGTCCGCGGGAAGTAAATCCGGAGTAAACTGTATTCGTTGAAAAGCGGTGTCTATTACCGTGGCTAAAGAAGAGATAGTTAGAGTTTTTGCTAGACCTGGAACCCCCTCTAATAAGACGTGGCCGTTGGTTAAGAGTCCGATCATTAACCGGTCAATCATGTACTTTTGCCCTATGACTACCTTGTCTAGTTCGGTTCGTATGTCGTCAATAAATGATGAACTTTGTTGAATTTTTTCACTTAAAGCCGTCATATCTACTGCATATTCACTCATTCGAAATTCTCATTTAGGTTTTGTTGGTTAAAGTGTAATTTAACATACTTTCAATTTTTAAACATACGCAATGGATTTAATAGAAGCATTTATTTTAGGGGTTTTACAAGGTATCACCGAATTCCTTCCTATTAGTAGCTCAGGTCATCTGGCGCTTGGGAAAATATTATTGGGTTCGGAAGTCGAGTCCGGGATTACCTATGAAGTGGTCGTACATTTCGGTACCCTAGTAAGCATTATGTATTATTATCGCACAGAACTAGGTCGTTTATTTTCGAGTGGTCTGCGTTTTTTATTGAATCCAGCCAAGGAAAAAGAGAGTAAGGACGTATATTTTCTCGGGATGATTCTTATTAGCATGATTCCCGCATTTATTGTTGGATTCACCTTAAAAGATCAAGTTGAGGCTATATTTTCGAATCCACTCCTTGTCAGTTTAATGTTACTCGTCACGGGTGTTTTGTTATTTTCAACCAAATTTGTACCCGACCGAACACAGGGAAATGATGATTTCCATGCGGCAGCGAATGCAGGAGGGGCTCCTATTGGGATAGCAAAAAGTTTTGCTATAGGACTGGCACAGGCTTGTGCTATGATACCTGGAATTAGCCGCTCAGGATCAACCATAACAACGGCTCTTTGGTTAGGCATAGATAGAGAAACTGCGGCTAACTTTTCTTTCATTATGGTTATACCGGTCATCGGTGGAGCGATGCTCTTACAAGTGCTAGATCTATTAGAGGTCGGTATTCAAGGTGCTGCCTTACAAGTTCTAGTTGTTGGCTTTTTAAGCTCTGCTATTTCTGGGTATTTTGCACTTAAATACCTCATCATCATCCTTAAAAAGAGTGGGTTTTACCTTTTTTCTTTTTACTGTTGGGCGGTTGGTTTGTTGGGAGTATGGCTGTTCATCTAGGCCCCTTTAGCCAATTCTATGGATTGTTCCCTGAGATTAAAAGAGCATCCCTGTGGAAAAAAAAATCCCGTAGCCTTCCTCTGAAAATCCAAGGTCGATCCGTAAAATAAAATCAGGTGAAAACAAAGACATAAGGCCACCAAAACCAGCGGTATATCGTACATTCGAAGACCAATCACCATTAGTGATGGTTCCGTCGGTATACGATCCGGAATCCATAAATAGGGTACCTCCAATTTTTATTCCATAGTTGATGGATTCAAATAGCCATGTTCGTAGTTCGGTGTTTGTAGCCCAAAATTGAGGGACCAAGAATCGATTATCGACGTAGCCCCTCAGGAATTCCTCTCCACCTAACGATGGATAACTCCAATAGGGCGTATTCACGTTAGAATTACTCCACTGATAGCTTATCCTTTGAGCAAAAACAATAGGGAGAATGAGTTTAAACTCTTGGTAATACCGGGTATCACTTAGGAATAATGTTTGAGTAAAATTACTTAGTACCGATTTCCAACTCCCTTTAACCTGTTGCTTTGAGTACCAACCTTGCCTAGGATAAAATTCGCTATCACGAGTATCTATTAACCCACCTAATCCTAACCAAAATCCATAGGCGCCCGAGTACCCCGTGGGCTTATCTAGCATGATTAACTGCGTATCGTCATTGTTCCAAGGGGTTTTGTATTGAAAATCTGTACTTAACAATCCATATAAATTGTTAAACAAGGTTTCGTTCTTATGAACTAGGTTATTGGTTCTTATCCTGTATTCAAGATTTACTTTGATCGTGAAAGACTGGTATTCGAAGCGTTTTGGATTTTTTTGTAAGTCGAGCCGCTGATTAGTTAACACCCCATAATATTGATCTTCTAGAAAACGGTTGCCCACTATGTTTACTATAAATCTATCCATACAGTTAAAGCTGCAAGGTTGATCAAGGAAAAAATTAATACCGGCTAATCCTTTTGTAGATGCCAATGCGGTCATTGCGATGTTTTGCTTAAATGGATCTTGTTGACCGTAGGATAGCTTACTCCAAATTAAACCACCTGCTAGCCCAACATCTGTGCTGTATGACAGGGCGGGAATTAAGCCGGTAACCGTTGAATCGACTAGAGATGAGTCTCTATGTGATCCTGATGAATGGGGAGGTGATGAGTTAAATTCAACATCGTTAGTGAATTGGACTAGATCAGTAACTTGAACAGCTTTCATTGTTAATGGAAGAGCTGCAAAAACAACGGAGATGCACGACCAAACATACGTTAAAAAAAAAGCTAGCAATGACACTCGCATGCCCAAGCTAGCCTTAAAACTACGTTGATTTAAACTAACGGGTTTATTTGTACAATAGGCGTCCAGATAAGCTCTCTGGAACGCCATTCTTATAGATTTAGATAAAGATAAAAGTAACAAGTAAATAGATCGGGAGTAAAATTATAGAAGCCCAAACCAAGTAACCACCAAAGCTTGGCATGTTAACACCGTTTTGTTCAGCAATGGATTTCACCATAAAGTTAGGTGCGTTACCAATATAACTCAGAGCCCCAAAGAATACAGCACCAGAAGAAATGGCCATGAGGGTTTGACTCATTTCATTCATGAGTATTTGGGCATCTCCTCCAGCGGCATTAAAGAATACCAAATAAGTGGGTGCGTTGTCTAAAAATGAAGATAAAATACCTGTAATCCAGAAAAACATGGCATTAATAGGTTCACCATTGGCGTCAAAGACGGCGTTATTGATAAAAGTAAGCGCACCTTCTCCTACGTTGGCTGCCTTAAGCATAGATATAGGAGCAATAATAGTAATGAAAATACCCGCAAAGAGTTTCCCCACTTCTTGAATAGGAAACCAATTAAATCCGTTAGCATTTCTACTTTCTTTTGTAGTGACTTTTAAACTTAGAAAAGTCAATCCTAGCAACACCAAATCGCGGATAATGTTTTCGTAATCTACAGTAACATGATAAATGTCCACTGTTCCTAAGGAAGCAATTCCTGAAAATAAAACGGCCCCAACTACACCTAAAATAAGGACTAAATTGATACCGCCTTCAATACCAAAAGCCTCTTTTTTGTCTTCTACTGGTGGTGTATTTGTTTCTTTCTTATAAAAATAAGTATCTACAAAATAGAATACAGTAAGTAACAGAATAACCACAAATAGCATTTCAAAGAATAGATGGGTAGTGGTCCAGAAAAAACCAACTCCCTGTAGAAATCCAAGAAACAATGGTGGGTCACCAAGTGGAGTTAATGCACCCCCTACGTTAGCAACTAAGAAAATGAAGAAAATGACCACATGTTTCTTGCTAGAACGCCATTCATTTGCTCGTAATAATGGTCTAATTAAGAGCATTGCGGCTCCGGTTGTACCCATCCAGCTAGCTAGTAATGTACCTATAACTAGAAAACCCATGTTTACTATGGGGCTACCTTGAAAAGACCCCTTAATTCGAACCCCACCAGAAATAGTGAAAAGGGCTAACAAGAGGATAATAAAAGGGATGTATTCCAATAAATAGGCATGTAATACTTCGTAGAGTGTGGCTGAAAAACCAAAGAAAATGGTCATAGGCACTAGTAGTAATAGTGCCCAAAAAGCGGATACCTTGCCAAAGTTTTCATGCCACCAGTGTTCGTTGACCAAAGGAAAAATAGCTATAGATAATAAAATACCAGCAAAGGGTAGGGTCCACAGTAAACCTAGACCACCTCCACTAATACCGTAACCTTCTGCAGCTAAAATAGATGACCAAGGGCTAATTATCAGAAGGAAGATAAAAAATGATGCTCTCTTGAATAAAGGCGTAAATAATTTCATATAAGTAGTACGTGTTATGTTTGGGGTTTAACATGTAAATTGTACAACACCTAGAAAAATAAGATAACTGAACAATTTTCTATGAGGAAAATGACCCAAACACTAATATCTTAAAAATATTTGTAATTTAAATTATATTCGGGTTATCAATCTATCCGTAAAATATTATCGGAGAAATTAGTAAATACTTAAAAAATGTTAAAAGGACTGACTAAGAAAGAAATTGCAGATCAATTACATGATTCAGAAAAATGGATCATTAAAACACAAGAATTACAGCGTGTATGGATTTTTAACAACTTTCAAGAAGCTATGTCTTTTATACTTAGAGTTGCTTTTCTAGCGGAGCAACATAATCATCATCCAGTGATAAAAAATGTGTACAACAGGGTTGAAATACAATTAAATACTCATGATGCCGATAATCAAGTCACTGAGCTGGATATTGCCTTAGCCAACGGAATTAATCAGATTGGTTCTGAGTCAGAATAAAATAGCTTGATTGTGGTGAAAATTAGCAGAAAAAACGCTATATTTAAAATCTGTTATCTAAATGATTGCTTGATCATTTAAGATGACTGTTTTCCAAACTGAAAACATCCAAAGTAAACTTATGAATTCTTACTACGAATTAACTTATATCATCAGTCCTGCATTAGAGGACGAACAATATCCAGCTGTAATTCAGCGGATAAACGACTTAATCACTTCCAAAGGTGGAACAGTAGAGGAAGTCGAGGAATGGGGCCTTCGCAAGTTCGCC
>CALKOA010000004.1 GCA_938091655.1 uncultured Balneolaceae bacterium
ACTTTAGAAACATCCCAAGAAGATAGATCTTGGTCAAAAGCAATTGCATCGTTGAACATTGATGACATACTTGTAACCTTAGAGACATCCCAAGTATCAATGGGTTTATTATAATTAGTAGCACCAGAAAAAACCCGACTCAAATCTGTAACCTTTGATACATCCCAATTATTGATATCTTGGTTAAATGCTATAGCATCTTCAAATAGACCTGATATTTGTGTCACATTACTTGTATTCCAACCACCTATATTTTGATTAAATAGAGTGGATTTAAACATGTTTTTAATGTTTGTTACATTGCTAATGTTCCAGTTATTAATTGGCTGATTGAATGATGAATTTTCAAACATACCTTCCATGTCAATAACATTTGAAACATCCCAGGAACTAATTGTCTGATTAAACTCTGAATTCTTAAACATGTCTTTCATACTAGTAACATTAGATACCCGCCACGAACTAATTGTTTTGTTAAAAACAGAATTAGCAAACATACTGACCATATTCTTGACATTGATTACTTGCCATGTACTTAAATCCTGATTGAACAATGAGGAATCAAACATACTTTCCATATTAGTAACTGATTGCACGTTCCAGCTTTTAATATTTTGATTAAAAGCTGCTCCTTTAAACATATTACTCATATCAATTACATTAGATACATCCCAATTGGAAATATCTTTATTGAAATCTGAATTTCCGAACATATTTTCCATCAGTACAACATTGGATACATCCCAATTAGAAATATCTTGATTGAATTGTGAATTTTCAAAAGCACCTGCCATATTTATCACACTTGTTAATACCCATTCACTCAAATCCATATTAAATTTAGTATTCGCAAAAATACCCGCCATATTTGTAAGATTAGATACATCCCAAACACTAATGTCAGTATTGAATTCTATAGCACCAAAAAACATATTTTCCATAGAAGAAACAGATGAAACATCCCAATGTGAAATATCACCGTTGAATGAAGCTTTATCTTGAAATAACTCCGACATATCTGTAATTGCACTAGTGCATGTCAAAGAAGCATTTTCTGAAGTAATCTGAGATGCTGTTCTTTTTGTATACTGTACACCTTTGATAAAACCTTTATCCCCTATAGATGCATTTGCGCAGTCAATGGTTATACCATTTTCCATTAACCAGAATTGCTGAAAAGTTGCTATAACTTCTACAGGCTCACTAACTGTAATTACAATAGATGATGTGGTATCTGAAATATCCCCTGACCATTCTAAAAATATCCAATTTTTATTAGCCTTGGCAGATAATGATACTTTTGTACCGTGTTCAAAGTCTTTAGCCTTCTCGACCACAATTGAATCAGTAACTTCTCCACTACCAATTATCGTAACAGTTAATGGGTAAGATTTTAATTCAAATACAGCAGTTATATTGATTTCTTCAGTGATTTCTAAAATTAATACAGAATCTGTACTAGCTATATCTCCTTTCCACTCTTTGAACTCCCATCCTGTCTTAGCATTAGGCCTTAATTCAATATATGTACTGTGTTCATATTCCGTTGATTTTTTGGGTAATACCCGTTCAAAAACTTCCCCCTGACCTTCTACTGTGACTGTCAACGGATATGACTTTAATCGAAATTCAGCTACTAGATTTATATCATCAGTTACCCTAATATTTAAGGGATTTTTGCTTAGAGTAGAATCGTTAGTCCAATCATGAAAAATATACCCTGTATCAGGAACTGCAGTTATTGAGATTTCATCACCTGCCTGAAAAGCATTTTTTTCTGGAAATATTGTAATAGTACCTCCTTCAGTTGGTACTACCAATGTATTAACAGTGAACGACTGATTAGTCTCAGTACCACACTGGACAAACAAAATAGCTATAATTGATATGAAGATGAGTTTATTCACTATAAATGCCTTTAGTTAATACTATTTTATCGGCATAAAGTTGCCAGACATAAGTCAAAATCTAAATTTTGAATTCAGACATCTACTTTATCAAAAGCATTCTCTTAGTATCAGTAAAAGATGGTGTCGTAAGTTTATAAAAATATACGCCACTTGATAACCTAGTAGCATCAAAAATTTCTGTGTGATATCCAGCAGACTTTTGACTGTTCACAAGCTCCATAACCTTTTGACCAAGACTGTTAAAAACTTCAAGGGTTACTTGAGCTGAAACTGCTAGAGTATATTGTATCTGAGTAGTCGGGTTAAAAGGATTCGGATAATTTTGATGTAATTGGTAATCCACGAAATCACTAACGGGCCATGTACTAACCTCATACTTACCTTTTTCCACAATACGAATAAAATCGAACCACAACTCAGCGCTACCCATTGCTCCGATTTCAGAGACTATTTGGAATACATCTACAGCAGTCCAATCAAAATCGTCTTGAGGATTAAACCATTGATTGTCGTCCCAACTACCCATTTCTGTGAAACTACTCAATGGAATGCGTACCTCTTCCCATTCACCGTTCCATGATAAATCATTAGGATTAACCCTCACGTTCATTCTCCATGGTCGGTCTTCGATGTCTGTCCTTTTTGTGTCAATAAACCTAAGATCAAAGGATGTCGGTTCAGTTCCCTTTACATAGAATA
>CALKOA010000005.1 GCA_938091655.1 uncultured Balneolaceae bacterium
CATGGAACCATTGGAGAAACGCCTACGAGAAGCAGATCAGGTTCACCTTAAAGGTGAGGGTACTGATATAGTGCTTTCGGTAAAAGGGCAAAATTGGATTCCTTGTTATGGCAGGCATAATATCCCAGATGGAGAACTATTTAGCTCACCAATCATTGATTCGGTTCAAGGTGTCATTACCTATGCACCTAGCGTCTACCAAGGAAAGCCATTTGAATTTGTAACACTTGAAGTAAAGGATGGGGTGGTAATCGACTTTGATTCCTCCAATAATGATGCGCTTCGTGACATTTTGGACACGGACAAGGGATCTAGACGTTTTGGTGAATTTAGTTTTGGTACGAATCCAATTATTTCTTCACCGATGTATGACATCTTATTTGATGAAAAAATCTATGGCTCTAACCACCTTACATTAGGCAAAGACTATGAAGTAGCCCCCAACGGTAATAGCAGTACTATTCACTGGGATCTGGTCTGTATAGGGGCTGATGTTTACCTAGATGGTGAACTCATCCGAAAAGGTCGAGAATATGTGGTAGAAGACCTAAAAGGGTTGAATCCATAATTCACTAAACGAACTAGTTAATCTCAAACAATTTCACATCAAACTAGTCTGTATCAAACTAGTCTACATCAAAGGAAATACCTTGCGCTAAAGGTAAGGTATCGCCCCAGTTTATGGTATTGGTTTGGCGTCGCATGTAAGCTTTCCAAGCATCGCTTCCAGATTCACGACCTCCTCCCGTTTCTTTCTCCCCACCAAAAGCGCCCCCAATCTCAGCGCCACTTGTACCTATATTAATGTTTGCTATTCCACAATCCGAGCCAGTTGCACTTAAAAAACACTCGGCTTCACGTAGGTTCAAAGTAAACATTGCTGAGCTCAAACCCTGTTTTACTCCATTATGTATGGCAATTGCCTCTTCCTGACTGCTATACTTTAAGAGATATAAAATAGGCGCAAAGGTTTCTTCTTGAACGATCTCGTAATGATTCTCGGCTTCTACAATAGCTGGGGTTACATAATTACCTTCTCCTTCTATCACTTGCCCACCATACACTAGCGTTCCTCCTTCTTCTTGAGCCTGTTTAAGAGCATTCTGCATAGCGTTAACCGCATCCTGGTCAATCATAGGCCCTACCAAAGTACCTGGTTCTAGCGGATCTCCAATCGTGATTTTCTCATAAATACTAACCAAGCGTTCTTTCACTTGATCGTAGACATCTTCATGAACAATAAGTCGACGTGTACTTGTGCATCGCTGCCCACAAGTGCCCACCGCTCCAAAAACGGTTGCCCGAATTGCCATTTCCAGATCGGCATCTTTGCTGATAATGATCGCATTGTTTCCTCCTAACTCAAGAATACTCTTGCCCAATCGACCACCAACAACTTTGGCAACTTCCTTACCCATACGTATGGAACCTGTAGCTGATATCAATGGGATTCTTGAATCGGTAGTCATCCACTCACCTAACTCACGATCACCTGTCACCAAATTAAATATACCTTCGGGTAGGTTATTTTCTTTGAGCACTTTAGCCACGATTTTTTGAATGGCTACACCACAAAGCGGCGTTTTTTCCGATCCCTTCCACACCATTACATTGCCACAAACAGCGGCAATCATAGCATTCCAACTCCAAACCGCCACTGGAAAATTAAAAGCAGATATGATGCCCACAATTCCCAACGGATGCCATTGTTCATACATTCGATGCTCCGGGCGTTCGCTGTGCATAGTTAACCCGTAGAGCTGACGGCTTAGCCCCGTTGCAAAGTCACATATATCTATCATCTCTTGCACTTCACCCAGTCCTTCCTGATGAATTTTACCCATCTCATAGGTTACTAATTTTCCAAGAGGCTCCTTGAATTCGCGTAATTTATCGCCTATTTGCCGCACAATTTCTCCTCTTTGAGGAGCGGGTATTTCCCGCCAAACCAAATGCGCATTCTGTGCGCTAGCAATGACTTGTTCGTATTGCTCTTTCGATGTTAACGTTACATTGGCAATTTTTTTTCCGTCAACAGGCGTAAAGCTGCTGCTGAGGGATTTACTTTCCATGTGTTTAGTCCCGGTACTTGTTCCCGCATTGACCCCTTCAATACCTAATTTGCGTAAAAAATCCATATGTGTTATTTGTGCATAGTTGATTGTTTAAGATAAGCACTTACGCATTAAATCACAGACGAATAGCCACAAATCTTCTTCTAAACCATTGACTTATTCTACCTATTTTACAGCTGAATGACCTATATAATTCTTTCTTGCATTGACCTAAACCTATGAAAACAGCCAGCCAAAAGCAGTTATCTCTTCTACGAAAGCTAAAACTAAAGAAGCACCGAGAACAGTTAGGTGTTTTTTTGGCTGAAGGCTATCATACAATAGAGCAAATTGTCATTAACAAAAAACTTGTTCTGGATGAACTACACATCGATTTCGAACATGAACAAAGTGAGCAGTTGGTTTCTTTACTTGAATCCGGCTTAGATGAAGACCGTGTGTTCGGTATGAACAAAAGTACCATTAATGATCTTTCGGATACCGAGCACACTTCGGGTTGGTTGGCTGTTATTCAAATTCCAGCATCCCGTCCATTAGATGATTTACTCTCACTGAATTCTTCTGCTTTTGACCAGCAAGCCAAAGAACCAACAACATCAGTAGCTAATCCCATTTTACTCGCGTTGGATGAAATTCAAGATCCTGGAAATATGGGAACCATTATTAGAACGGCTGTTTGGTTTGGAGTCCAAGGTATACTGCTTGGCGAAGGGTGCGTTGATATGTGGAATCCAAAAGTAGTTCGGAGTACCGTTGGAGCGTCCGGATTCGTTGCTCACACCCCCGCTAAACTTGAAGAAACCTTGATGGAATGCCACTATGAAGGCTGGAATGTCATGTTGCTGGATGGTTCGGAAGGAGCTACCCCACTCTCCTCTAAGCTGCCTAGTGGGCCGAAAGTTTGGGTACTTGGAAACGAATCTCGAGGACTATCGACCCGTTTAAAAGAAATCCCTGAGTTCACAAGATATCGTATAGAGCAGCAGGAAAAAGGGGTTGAAAGTTTGAATGCTGCCATGGCTATGGGAATAGCACTTTACCGGAGTGTTAACTTTAGCTAAGCCATTGCATATGGCTGGGTCATTCCATTTATTACTTCTGACCCTCAACGGTTTCATCTACATTCACATACGCTTATGCCCAAGAAGAAAATGAAGAAGATTTTCGTACTGGATACGTCGGTATTGTTGTACGATTACGAGGCGGTAAAAAACTTTGAAGACAATGACGTCGCTATTCCAATTACCGTTTTAGAAGAATTAGATACCTTCAAAAAAGGTAATTCTGTTACCAATTTACATGCTCGTGAATTTATTCGGTACCTAGACAATATATCCGATGCCAATATGCTTCAAGAATGGATACCGATAGGTGGGCCGAAAAATGGCAAACTCAAAGTCATTAGTAATGGGGGCGATCATCTTGATGCCAATAAAGTATTTGGCTCAAAGAAAAATGATCATGAGATTTTGAATGCTGCGTTACGGCTTAGAGCTGAAAATCCGGAAATGCGTGTGATTTTGGTCTCAAAGGATATCAATTTACGGCTTAAAGCCAGAGCCCTAAATTTAGAAGGACAAGATTACGAAACCGTACAGGTAAAAAATATTGATCAACTTTATAAGGGTAAAACCGAGCTTATTCTTGAGGATCCTGCCATTATTGCCAAATTATATAAAAAAGCTAAGCTCCAACCTGAGGAGTTAATGGAAGAGACCCCTCCATCGAATCATTTCTATATCTTAAAAAGTCATGGTTCTTCTGCTTTAGGATGGTATAATTCGAATAGCGGATTCATAGAAAATGTCGAGATAAAGAATATTTACGGCATACACCCAAGAAACGCCGAACAGCATTTTGCCATGCATGCTTTAATGAATCCAAATGTATTGTTGACCACCATTACTGGTTCAGCAGGTACAGGAAAGACACTTCTTGCCTTAGCTGGAGCTTTGGAGCAGCGAAGTAACTTCAAACAAATCTACCTCGCGCGTCCAATTGTACCTTTAAGCAACCGCGACATAGGATATCTTCCGGGTGATGCAAACGCTAAGATTGATCCATACATGCAACCACTTTGGGACAATCTGAGTTTTATCAAAAATCAATTCAAAGAAAGTAGTAAGCAATACAAAAAAATTGACGAAATGGTGCAAACCGACAAGCTTCGTATTGTGCCTCTTGCTTATATCAGAGGACGAAGTTTATCAAATGTTATTTTCATTGTGGACGAAGCCCAAAACCTTACTCCACACGAAATTAAAACCATTATCACAAGAGCGGGTGAAAAAACAAAAATTGTCTTTACTGGGGATATATTCCAGATTGATACACCCTATCTAGATGCCCAAAGTAATGGACTTTCCTATTTAGTCGATCGAATGCACAGCTCTCCTCTTTATGCCCATATTAATTTGGAAAAGGGAGAACGCTCAGCCTTAGCAAACACCGCCAGCCAACTACTTTAAGGGCCTTACTTTATCCCCTATAAAGCCCTTTTGGGTTAAACAAAAGCGGTAGTAAGCTGAAGATGGACTAATTTGACCAGTTGTAACTGTCCAAGAATATTTCTGCATGCTCTGGTTGGAGTCGCTCCGTCAAATAGCGCATGCGAATTTTATTATAGTGTGCACCATGTGCCCCACGAATGCCATGCCGGTTATCTGGATAAAACATCACATCAAATATTTTATCCGCTCGAACCAAGGCATCGATAAGCATGATGCTATTTTGAGGATGCACGTTGTTATCGGTGGTTCCATGAACAATGAGTAAATCACCTTTCAATTGATCGGCGTAGGTCATAGCCGATCCAATATCATAACCCTCTTTATTGGCTTGTGGAGTATTCATATATCGTTCTGTATAGATGGTATCGTAACTTCTCCAATCCGTTACCGGAGCTCCAGAAACCCCTACGTGAAATAAATTAGGATAACGCAACATCAGCATCGCCGTGGCATAGCCACCATAGGAATGACCGTATACCCCTACTCGAGACCCATCGGCATACGGGCGCTCGGATACATGGGCAACAAATGCGGCATAATCATCTATTTCTAGGGTTCCTAGTTTTCCATAATGTAACGTAGCAAATGCTTTGCCTCGATTACCAGAACCTCGATAATTGGCACGAATTACAATATATCCTAATTGAGCTAATCGCTGGTAACCGTCCGCGTTTTTATACCCATTAGTTACATCCTGATACGCAGGTCCACCATATAATGGTAATAAAATAGGATAGGTTTTTGTTGGGTCAAAATCCGCTGGTTTATAAACCAATCCAACCAAATCGGTTTGACCATCTGCCGCCTTAAATATTACTTGCTCCGGAGCTTGTAGCCCTTGCTGGATTACGTTGTCCACCTTCATATTTTGCAAACTTCGAATCATTGTACCATCTGATTTATGCATGCTTGCAGTATATGGGCGGGAAAATGACGAAGACCGTGATACATAATAGGATGCCTTCTCATTCATAGAAATCGTGTAGCGACCATCGGACTCTGAAAGTTGTTTTGATTCTCCATCAAAACTTACCACATGGAAATACTCATCTAAACCCATATTGGAATACGAAGTATAATAGACCAGACTGTTTTCTTGATCTACTCGTATAATAGACCCTAAAGGATCTTCACCATCGGTGAGTTGGCGGACCAAACTACCATCAAAATGATATAAATATAACTGGTTAAATCCGGTTTGCTCGGAGGTCCACAAAAAATGCTCTCCATCATTAAGCTGATAAAAATTATCATGCAGGTTAATGTAAGCATCCTCGCGTTCGGTGAATATAGTACGGACTTCTTTAGCGTCAAGTGAGTAGGATAAAAACTCTAAATAATCCTGTTTTCTATTGAATCTCCGGAAGGTTAATTCTTCGGAATTATCCCTCCAAATGGGGCGCACAATGTAGGTATCAGGGCCACTGTTGGTTGGAACTTGCTGCACTTCTCCGGTTTCTATGTCTACAATAAACAAGTTAACAGTCGGATTGGCCTCTCCTGCTTTAGGATAGCGTTCGAGTTCTAGTCCTGTTTCAAATTCTAGTTCGTGAATAATTGGATATTGATATACATCTGTTTCATTGTACTGCAAATAGGCAATTTTTCCATTATCTGGAGAAAACCAGTACGCATCACGCTGCCCAAACTCTTCTGGATATACCCAACTTGGACGGCCATTCATCTGTTCTTCGCTTCCGTAGGTTAGACGTTTTTCTTCCTGCGTTTCGGTGTTGACCAAATAAATATCATAGCCTTTAACATGAGCAAACCAACGATAGTCATGAGAATAGGTCCCATTCCAAAGCTGACTTGTTTCCATGCGGCGCATAAGTTCCTCGGTATAGGGTGCCCGTTCTACTTCCGGCTTATAAAGGGCGCGCAGGGTCAGATCCTCCAGATGAAAAACATGGTCTTGATTTTTGTATACAAAAAAGATGGCTTTATTTTCCATCACATAGTCAAAACTTGAAAAGGGCAGAACCTCTAAATCTTCTCCATACTCCTGCTCTAATCCCCTCAATAATGCACGGGATTGTCGTTTAGAGAAAAGTGGCGTCCTATCTGCTGATTCTGGCGCCACAGCGAAAAATTCCGTGCCCCCATTAACTTGTTCGGTTTCCAAATATCCTAGATCGCCGGGTAGCCACTGAATATTTGCACTCCCTTCATATTGCACGAAACCAGGCGTTCCCATCTCTTGGTATAGCTCAAACCCCCTTAGTTGATCTTGCGCATATATCCCATCTAGCGTGGCATACATATGTAGTTGAAGAGCAATAAAAAGGGCCGATAAGGCGAATAAAGTGTTTTTCATGGTCTTTTTATTGATGGATGTTCTGAACTTAGTACGGTGAATCATAATAGAATCTGTTTCGAGTTTTGTTGGTATACCTTTTGGTTCGCTATAAACATGCCTCAGGTTATTTGTATAACCGATAAAGCCATTTTGACTATTTAGTGCGGCTTAAAGCCGGTTATCAAGGTCTCTAACTATGTCAATTTTTGTCAAGGATTGTCCTAAAAATCGTTCTGCAAGTTCCTGAAATCGTTTTGGACGGTCACTCACAAAGCAATTAAATAGTCCTCCTTGGGTATTACACCCTTCATGCTCTTCTAAATACTGCTTGGCCGATGCCGCAATGGATTCCGCCGAATCAATTATGCGGGTTTTTTTGGAGGGTAGCTCATCAGCGATCAAATTAGTAAATAAAGGGTAATGAGTACAACCCAAGATTAAAGCATCAAGGTGATAGTGATCAAATGCTTGGACATACTCTTTTACGGTCAATCTGGCCACCTCATGTTCAATCCAACCTTCTTCTGCCAGAGGAACCAATAATGGACAGGCTTGCTGAATTACCTGAACTGACCCCAATTGTTGAATTAAAGCTACCTCATAGGCTTTGGACTGGACCGTTGCAATGGTTCCTATGACCCCGACTGTCGGTGTAGATCCTAAACCGGATTCGGAAATAGCTTGGGCGCCCGCACTAATTACATCCAGAACAGGAATGGATCCAGCCATACCAATAATATCATCCTTCGCAGACGCAGAGACCGTATTGCAGGCAATCAAAATCATTTTGACGCCTTTATCCATTAAAAACTGTGTGATTTCAAGGGCATATGCACGTACTGTTTCCTCGGATTTGACTCCATAAGGTACTCGAGCGGTATCCCCAAAATATAGTATATCCTCCTTTGGGAGTGCTGCTTTAACCGCTTTTGCAACCGTTAGTCCTCCAATTCCAGAATCGAAGATTCCAATGGGTCGGTGTTTATTATTTTGTATATCGCTGGTCAAATGGCTGAATGATTATAAGCTATTAGTTGTATGGAATGTATGATTTTATTTACGCTATATTCAATTGTATGATGCCAAGATTTAATTTTATTAGGGCTAAGTGGGCACTAACAATGTTTTTCGTCACTGGTTTATCCACTTTTACACCGGCGCAAATTACCACTCAAACAACAACTCGTACTGCCTCTTCGGATTCGGTTATTCAGAGCATTGATTTCAAAGAAATCTTTGTTATTGGATTCCTACACAATCAACGCCTATTAGATACCCCAGGTGCTATTCAAACACTGGATCCTGCTGATTTTAGCACTCAAGACCAACACTCATTACGTGCAACGTTGGAGAAAGTCTCTGGGCTTCGATTCGAAGAACGAGCTCCTGCCAGTTACCGAATCGCTTTACGAGGAAGCTCGCTTAGAGCACCATTTGGTATTCGGAATGTTAAAATATACTGGAATGATTTCCCACTGACTGAACCCACCGGATCCACTTTCCTAAACCTGTTAGATCCCATTCAGTTTCGTGAGGCAGAGGTTCTGAAGGGACCATCGGGGAGTTTATATGGCGCCGGAAATGGAGGAGTCCTACTCTTTCGTAGTTTTCCATTATTACCAGAAACTACACCATCTGTAACCAATACTAGCTCTAAGGAAAACGCTTCACAAGCCAATAGTTTGAAAAGAAAAGGGGCCCAAATCACCCTTTGGCAACAAGCCGAAATCGGGGCCTATGGCAGGCAAATTTTCGGCACTCGTATTTTACAAGAAGACAGTAACTCTCAAGTCGGACTTCAGTGGGCTCAATCACAATTAGACGGCTACCGAAAACAATCTGCTATGGACCGATCTATTGTAGAATTCAACGGCCGTTTCAGGGTCCCAGAAACGGCTCAAACACTCACAACTCACCTAATGTATAGCGACCTAGTATATGAGATTCCAGGAGGTTTGAATGCCACCCAATTTGAGGATAACCCGAGACAAGCTCGACCTGGGAATCGATTTGTGCTAGGAAGTGAAGATGCTCAAGCCGGAATTAGTCATGAAGCGTTATTAGGTGGTGTTCATTGGGATTGGGTACTCTCAAAAAAATGGGATCAAAAAATTTCTTTATTTGGTAGCTCTTCCAGCTTTGAAAATCCCTTCAACTTAGATTATAAAGTCGATAACCGAATAAGTGGCGGCGTTCGTGGACTTTGGTCTTGGGAATCCAAACAATCAACCCATTCTGAACGCTCTGAACCGCGCTTTAGATGGGATACAGGAATTGAATATCATCGAGCAGCTTACGATGCCAGAAATTACGGGAACAATATGGGCACGGTGGATACGCTGAATTTTGATGATCGTATTTCAGTACAACAACTCCTTATGTTTAGTTCTTTTCAATGGCAAATTACCCCCGCACTCCGCCTGCAATTCGCACAAAGCATAAATGATCTATATTACTCCATTGATCGCTTGTTTGCTGCATATGGGTACGGTAATACGGGGACCATTAACCGTACCTTCGACCTGCAATGGGTTCCCAGAATGGGTTTAAATTATCGCATTAACCCAGAGCTCACCACTCATCTCAGCTTTGCACGTGGTTTCTCACCCCCTACACTTGAAGAAATTAGAACCAATGAAGGGGCTGTTAACACCGGTCTGGAAGCCGAAATCGGAACCAACATAGAATGGGGTATTCGTGCCTATCTCTTTAACAAGCGCTGGTTTGTAGATGGTAGTGTGTTTTATTTCTGGCTAAACGAAGCCATAGTGCAACAACAAACCGAGCGAGGAACCTTGGTTTTCCAAAATGCGGGCGAAACTATCCAACCCGGAGCCGAACTTCGATTAGAAGGTACTATGTGGAAACTTGATTACACCTTTGCGGGTAGTTATTACCCTTTTGAGTTCAAGCGCTATCAAACTGATCAAGGTGTATTTGACGGTAAAGCACTAACCGGAGTACCAAAAACTCAATTTTTGCACCAAATAACTGCTGAATTTCCAAAAGATATTGAACTCCAGATATCGCACCAATATCAGTCTGAACTTCCCTTAGATGACGCTAACACCGTATTTGCAGATGCCCATCATGTAGTGCGAACTCAGTTAAGTTGGGAACACCAATGGAACCCTACCTTATTTACTCGGATATACTTAGCTATGGACAACCTTACCAATAGCTCCTACAGTTTGGGATATGATACCAATGCATTTGGTGGAAGGTACTATCAACCAGCTGCAATGCGACATGGGTATGCCGGGATTCAATTACGTTGGTCCTTGGGGGCTATGGGACCTGGTTAAGGGTCCAGCATCGAAGCCCATCTCTAGTCAAGGCCACCAATTCCTGCTGTCCATCTCCATTTAAATCAGCGAACATCGGATAGCGCATGGACGCTGTTGGAAGTTCAAAAAGCCGCTCTTGAGTAATAATTGTCCATGCAAATAATCGCCCAAAGTTCCCAGCTAAACCAATATCTAAGTTGTTGTCTCCGTCCATATCTACAAAGCGTAGATCACTCTCTGCAGTAGCAGATTGTCCCATAGTGAAACTGGCTGCTAACTCAGCTTCATCGGTATATAAAAAAATTGCCCCACTCTCACTGACCATGGCAAATAGGTCTTTTCTGTAAAAACCTGTACTGTCTCTGAGCAATACAGAAGGATGCAGGGTTAGCGAAATCAAAGGCGCCGTACTTACAGAAACTCCTTGAATTTGTAGAGAATCCTGTTGAAGTTGCAAGCTCTGTAGACTGCTATCTGGCCAATTTGGTTGAGTACCAAGCGCATAAAAGAATCCATCGGCTCCAGTCCCTCTCCATTGCTCCTCGTATATAAGAGGGTCCGATAATAGTGGAGCAGGAAAAAATACCGGATACCCATCTTTCATCTCCCCCCTACTATTCCAACTATGAACGGAGTTTTCTGCATGCGCTACCAGGACCCACTCACCCTCCCACTGGGTATGTAAAATAGTACTTCGAACAGCTGCATTGACCTTCTGCGGCCATCCTCGAACATTTTGCCCTCGCCCATCGAGCACATGTACCGATCGGGCGGCTGTGCCAACAACCAACTCCGGTATTCCATTTCGCAGCACATCGGTCACCAACAGTGGGGTAGTTATCTGCTCACCCACTTCAATAGGAAATTGGGGCAATAACGATCCATTCGTGTTCCAAGCATAGATTTTAGTACCAGCTGCCTGCATGACAATTTTTTGGCCATTTCCATACCAATCGTATACCAATGGGCTACCAACAGGCATGTCCTGCCCCGTTTGCACTCGAAATACCTCCGTCCCATCAAAAGCTACCGCAATGACTGAACCATTTATCGTAGTTGCTAACACTTCCTGAGTCGAACTTCCCATCACATCCACTGCAACTGGTGTTGAAACTAAAGAGTCGGCATTTAGTGGCCATACCCACAGTTCTTCATAAGGTTGTACTTGCCCTTCCTGCGTAAAGGTATTCAACACAAATCGCGCTCGATTAGATTGAGGTATGCGCTGAACCTGCAGCATAGCACCATCAAATCCCTGAAACAAGGCTTGCAAGGGCACATCAGGCATAAGCATCGGGGCTAAGAATTGGCTAAAATCATTCGATGAAAACCAAGCGATAGCACTTCGATTCTCCCAGCCGTTATCCAACAATTCTCGGTAACGATCCTCATAATACACCACCCTTCTACGTCTGCGATCGGCATCCACACTCTCCACTAAGCCTTTTCGAGTAGCTAAAATGATCGCATTCCCAGAAAAATTCACGTAAAAATCCTCGAAAGGCGCCAATCCTCCCCCAAATAATGCCGTTAACAAACCACTTTGCATATAATAACTTTGATCTACTTTTCGCACGAACCCTAGTTGGGACCATTGTTCAAATTGCTCCTGAACAATTCTAGGTGTTTGCAACAATCGCATGAATAGAAATTCACCTGTAGCTGCTACCCCTGATTCCGCGTAGCTCACTACCCCAAATTCTTCTGCCGCACTTAATGCCAAGCCCTTAAAGAGTTCGGGTTCTGAAAGTAATAGTGAATCCAGTGAAGAGGCGCTTGCATCCTGCGCACTGGGCGACAACCTGACGGGATCATGTAAAATCACAAAAGCAGCAGCATTAGAGGCAATGTACCGATCTAATTCAATCGGATAATTACCATGAGTTAACGAACGTACCAACGTAGATGCCGATGAATCACTCAAACTAAGCTGTGCTCTAAGCTCGAAGCCATCACCACTTTCATTCGGCACTCCTTGAATGTTTACTGCCGAGAGCCCATTGGTCTTTGACTGGATACTAGGCCGATAACGAATCTGAAAAAACTGCTCTACCCACTCATCCAAATTTTGGAGCATGACCCATTGTTCTGCTGGTTTTATGCGATCTGGGTCAATAAGCGGAGTATCTACCCCATCTCCACCAGGAGCTGTCTGCTCCACCAAACCCGAGTCTTTGGAATTCGAGCGAAGAAAATCGTCACCTATATAAGCGGCCAAAGCACGCTCAACTACCCCAGAATAGGACGAGATAATCCAGAAATCATGGACATTGGCGGCGTACAAATTTCCGTGCGGGGTTAAGAATCGGTGAATATCCACCGAACCAAAGCGATAATTGTTTTGGGTAAGTGGCTCATAAAATAATGGCGCCCATTCCCCTAAAACCTCATTGGTTTCAAAGATCCAAAGACTGGTATTTCGGGTTGATGTAGACCGTACCACCGCCACGGCTTTGAGATCTAGATTGGAGGGTATTTGTTGCTGAACAAAATCCAAAGCAGCTAAAGGTACATTGGATACCGGTTCCAATAAACGCATGTAAGCTTCCTGACTCAATTGCAAAAGGCTAATGCCCTGCTGAGGTGTAATAACCCATCGAGCATCTTTGGGTAGTAAAGAAGGCCAGGACTGCTGCTTTATGCCAGAGCAACTCAAAACAAGAAGTACTACGAATCCAACCCACCTACGCATAAGACTAATCTACCTATTTTTGTTATTCTGTGATATAAAACAATCCTTTTCAGTATTTTCGTACAAATATACAGCCTTTCCATTAATCACTTATAGAAACATAAGGTATTTTAACGTAAATGAGTTTTCTGAACCCATTTTTTTTATTGGCACTCCTAGCAGTTGGCTTGCCACTATTGCTGCATCTACTCAAACTAAGAAAGGCCAAAAAACTCTCCTTTTCCACACTGCAATTTTTCAAAGCTCTGGAACAGAGCACTTTACGTCGAATAGAAATAAAACGTTGGATACTTCTTTTACTTAGAATGCTCGCATTAGCTTGTTTAGCCATGGTGTTAGCTCGACCTTTTTTACCCCCAAATAGTTTTGGATTAGCTAATAAAAACGCATCCGTTGTTCATGCCATACTTATTGACAACTCTTCTTCGATGAGTCGAATAGGTCCGCAAGGACCACTACTAGAGCAAGCTCGGGCAGTCGCCTTAGAAATGATTGACAACGGAAAAGAAAGGGATCGATATGTGCTTCAAAGCACTTCAGGACCTGCCTTATTCAATCAGATATCGGAGTCGGCCACTGCTCGAGCGCGTGCACAAGAAATAACCATTCAACAGGGTGGTGATTATCTTGTTAAACGGTACAGCGAATTAGTCGAGCTCATTCAAAATGCTCCTTATGCTCAGAAAAACGTCTACCTAATAACAGATGGGCAAGTAAACAGCCTAGCTCCATTAATGGATTACCTGACTCAGTCGAACGATAGTGCTGCTGTCAATCAAACCATCCGCCCGCCCTTACCCACCACTATTATTGCGCTCATAGAAACTGATGTCCAAAACACCTATGTTTCGAATGTAGAGCTCTCGTCAAATCTTGTGGGCATTAACACCCCATCGGAAGTCTTTGTAGAGGTCCATAATGCCGGCTCCATTCCCATCGCCAATCAATTTTTATCCCTTGAATTCAACGATGAACAAGTAGGGCAATATACTCTTAGCTTAGGGGCAGACGAGAAAAAGATACTTAGTTTTGAAATAGTTCCCAGTTCCACAGGATCTAATACAGGGTTACTCCGTTTAGAAGGGGATGAATTTGGCATGGATAACGAACGAGCGGTATCCCTATTTGTTCCCGATCAAAGGAATATTCTCTGGCTAGAAGAGGCGGCTACTTCCACAGGGCCAAGATCACCTCTTGAATTGGTAATTCAAACCTTATCGAATCCCCAAAATCCTAGTTCAAGAGCATTAAATATTACCAAGAAAACCCTGAATGGCTGGGATGAACAAGAACTTGACGAGTTCGATGCGGTACTCCTTCATGGACTCAACCAAATTCCTGATGGGTTAATTAACAGCCTCATACCCTGGGTTCAAAATGGTCATGGTCTTTGGGTTGTTCCTAGTTCAACAAGTCAATTAACAAGTTACAATCGACTTCTATCATCATTTAATGCCGGACAGTTTGTGGGGCAAATTGGAAACTATGGTAGTTACGAAGCACAAACCAATGCTGATGAAATCATAGAAAATCATCCACTATTTGACGGTCTTTTTGAACGAGAAGAGCGCGAGGAACTAGAAATAGATCCCATTTCTATCTATTATCAATTCCGGCATAATGCTTCTAACGCAGATGGTGGGTATAATTTAATCCGAAACAATTTTGGTGACCCGCTATTATTTAGTAAAGCCTTCGGCAACGGGCAATTATTGATCTCCAGTATAGGCTATGATGCTGGATTCTCAAACATTCAATTAAAACCTATATTTCCACCATTACTTTATCGAGCACTTGTTTTCATAAGTTCAAGTCAACAGGGTGGTTTAGAAGAACATGAACTGGGTAACACCCTAGAAATCGAAGATGAGCGAAGCATGACGGGTGCCCATTTTGTACAGGGTGAAAAAACTTGGACTGCAAAAGAGCAACAAAGCAGCTCTGGGCTTCGTTTTAGTGCTGATGATGAAGAGTGGGAACCCGGCTGGATTCAATTAAAAAATGATACTCAGCAACGAAGTATTGCTTTACTATCACCTATGAGTGAATCCATTTTTACAACCTATGATGAGCAAACTTGGGAAACAAGAATCTCGGATAGTCCTTATCTTAGCTTAGAAGAGCTCAGTAGTGAACAACTAAGTGCTGAGATACAAGCCATTAGTTTTGGACGAGAAATATGGACTTGGTTTTTATTAGCTGGCCTCTTTTTTCTACTCTTGGAAACCTTGGTAAGTGTTTTTTATACTCCGCAACAATATGAATGAGTTTTTGATCCATTTTTTTTCCGGTTTATTGGTCGTGTTTACACTCGCATCTACGCTGATGGCGGGGTTTTCACTCAGTAATAAATTTCGGCTTCGTGGAGTACGTTTACACTGGCGTTCGGGTAAACTTATGGGATACCCTCTTTTTGCCACCGTATTTTTAATATTGGTAGGGTTACTCTCGATAGTATCGATATTTATACTCCAAGACACTCTGCACTATCCTATATTTTTGGGCTACTTTTGGATGGGTTCTATGTGGTTTATCTCGAGTTATCTTAGTTCCAAACATTACATCACCGATCATGGAATTGTAAAAAACATCAACGATCCGGCCCAGACTATCCCATGGTATCACATTGTAGATTATGTAGAACATCCAACAGGTAAAGGCATACAGTACATGTTTTCCTATGCCCAGACAAATACGCAAGAACACTTCAACCAACTGCGTATTGAAGTCCCTCATTCGCATACTCAGGCATTTAACAAAATTATTTCCCTTAAGTTGCATATGAAGTTGGATGAAACAGAATTACCAACAATTAATTGGAAGAATCTTCAATCATAGATTCATCTAATGCCCACAATATTCATGTTAGCTTAAAAGGAACCGATTGCTAGACGACGTAAAAAACTCTGATATTGATAAAGAAAAAGTACTTTTAGTTGGTATTTATGGGCTCAGTTCGGAAAAATTTCAGGCAGAGGAACATCTCGAGGAATTGGCCTTACTCACCGACACTGCTGGTGGCATTCCTGTAGCTAAGGTACTCCAGCAGCGCAACAGACCGGATGTTAGCAGCTACGTGGGCAAAGGCAAACTGACGGAATTAAAGGGGCAAATGAGTGCTTTAGGAGCAAAAACAATTATCTTTGACGATGATTTAAGTCCAACTCAGATTAGGAATGTTGAAAAAGTTACCGATGCTAAAGTATTAGATCGCAGCGCACTCATTTTAGATATTTTTGCATCAAGAGCGCAAACAGCAGCTGCCAAAACACAAGTAGAGCTAGCTCAATTACAATATCTATTACCTCGACTAACCCGCTATTGGACTCACCTTTCTCGTCAAAGTGGGGGTATTGGAACTAAAGGCCCTGGGGAAACTCAAATAGAAACTGACCGCCGAATTATTGGCCAACGAATTGGAGTTCTAAAATCTAAATTAGAAAAACTCGACAAACAGCGCACCACTCAGCGTAAGAGCAGAGATAAAATGACGCGTGTATCCTTAGTAGGCTATACTAACGCAGGCAAATCAACGCTTATGAATGCCTTGACAGACAGTGGCGTTTTTGCCGAGAACAGACTCTTTGCAACCCTTGATTCCACGGTACGAAGACACCAGCTTAGGACTCACGAAATCCTTCTTTCCGATACGGTAGGTTTTATTCGAAAGCTCCCTCACCATCTCGTTCAGAGCTTCAAATCAACCTTAGACGAAGTACGAGAAGCTGACCTACTTATCCATCTGGTTGATGGAAGCTCGTCCATGGTTCATGAATACATAGAGGTAGTACAACAAACGCTTAAGGAGCTAAAATCGAATAATAAACAGACGCTACTAGTATTTAATAAAGTAGACCGCATGGATGATGAACAACACGAAATGCTCCGAGGTGAATATCCAAATGCATTGTATATTTCAGCCATTCGGGGAATCGGGCTCAGTGAGCTTGAAGAGGCTATTGAACAAGAAATTGAATCTAATTACATACAGGTAGATCTTGATATACCCATTCAAGCTTACAAAGCAGTTGCTTTCATTCATGAACATGCCCATGTAGAAAACGAAAAATACACCGGCGAATTTGTTCACATAAACTGTAGAATTGACGAAAAAGATTTCAAGCAATTATCCAAGATGTTGAATACTATAGAGTATAGCATCGGAACCCGATAACAATCTAGATATATCCAATCTTTCTCTTGCAGAAATTATTGTAGAAAATGACCGTTTTAGTAGAACAACATATCTCAGGATTAGAGTTAAACGCCAGCTTTGTCGAAGCTAAGGCCTGGGTGGAGCACACTCAAATGGACTCAATTATTGTTACCAGTGAGGGCCGGTTAATTGGACTGTTGGATGCACAGTTCTTATTTGATACACGTTTTGGTCAAGAATTTAAACGTTTGGAAGACTACATCAATGCCTATCCCGAAGAAATTGAACAAGGCGCTTATATTCGTTTACATGATCACATATTCAGTGCAGCTGAAGCCTTTAGCCACGAACTAAATGATCACCTGCCTGTGGTTGACCATGACCATAATTATGTAGGTATCCGCACGCGCAACGATGTATTAGAAGAGTTATGCGAATTTTTGAACATGAGCCAAAAAGGAACGGTAATCGATGTACTCCTTCCATCCGATGAACCCCTAATTAGTGAAATTATCCGTTTGGTAGAAACCGAAGGTACACATGTTCAAACCATAACGGTACAACAGCCCAACCTAGAAGAAGAGCATCGTAAGGTGACGATAAAATTTGACAGTGAAGAGGTTTCTAATGCTATTTCCACTTTAGAGCGATTTGGATATACCGTGTACACTCCCCATAGAGATTTGCAGCGAGACATAGATTTTCATGAACGAGCCAATGAACTCATTCGCCTTTTGGACCTTTAATTTTTCAAAGCAGAAGCTCTTGGCACCCTCAACTAAGCATAAGGTAGCCGTTACCAAACAATCCGTTTTGGATCCATCTAACAGGCCCATGCTTCTCTTTCTCGTATTGGCGCTATGGTTACTTATCGCCCCTTTGAACAACCGTTTAGTTCAAGCGCAAAGCCTTCCCACCCCACAGACCCAAAAAATCTTTCAGGCCGTTGAGGCTTACAAAGAAGGCCGGTTTGAACTGGCCTCCGAACAACTTCAAGGCCTTAAGGAAGGTTCGTCCACAGGATCCAGCATGGCGGCAAAAATAGACTATTATTGGACGCGGAGTCAAGTGGCCCTAGATTCAGCCAACATAGAGGCTTATTTTGAAGACTATATAATAAAGTATCCGGGGAGTATTGAGTCCGGCACCTTACTCATTGAACTCGGGCACCGGAAGGTGCGTTTGGGTGAGCATTCCGAAGCGGCTCAATACTACCAAGACGCACTGGACTCTGGTTTAGATTCCAACACAGCAGCCCAAGTGTATTATTGGAAAGCAGAAGCCTTGGCAGAAGCGGCTGATTTCAACAGCTCCCGAGATGAATTTTTATTACTGGCCAACACTTTTCCATCATCGGATTGGGCAGCAAAAGCCTTGTATGCTCGAGGACGTTTATTTTTGTCCGAAAATCGATACGACTCAACCTCATCTGCATTTGAATTACTCAAAAAACGCTACCCAAATGACCCCGTTACTCGTGGGGTGGGAACCGCTCTGGGTGAGTCATACTATCAACAAGGACGTTACCAAGAAGCTATTGAAGCGCTTGATGCCCAAATGATTTTTCTGGATGATGCATCCATCATCAAGGCCTTATTTTTAATGGCCGAAGCTCATAACTATTTAGGCAATTATGATGAAGCCATTAAGGATTATTTACGCTTTCTAAATCTTACCAAAGGGACCGATAGAGAAGCTCCAGCCCATTACGGTTTAGGCTGGTTATATCATCGCCAAGGTATTTATCATTGGGCTGCTCAATCCTTTGAAAAGGCTATTGTTGGAAATGATCTTCAATCCCGAAAGGCGTTATACTACGAAGCAATTAACCATAAGCTCTCTGGAAATTTTCAACGAGCAATGGACACATTCAAAGAATTTGGTGATCGATACAAAGAAGGGATTTGGGTAGAGGAAGCCTATTATGAGTGGGGTATCTCGGCATTTGAGGCAGGTGATTATGATGGTGCTATTACCATTTTACTTAATCTCATCCGCCAACAAGATAGTCTGAGTAATGGCGCTCAGATTTACACACTACTTGGTGAGATATTTTATGCCAATAACGAATATACCTCAGCTATCACTGCCTTTGAGCAAGCTGAAACAATGGGAGATATAGATCCCAACTTACGACGACAAGCCCAATTTCAGAAAGCCTGGATACTTCATCGAAATCAAGCATTTGCGCAAGCCCAACCCCTCTTTGAACGTATTTACGCGGAAGCCCCAAACTCTAAATTAGGTGCTGAGGCACTATTTTGGAGCGCCGATAGCTACTATAAATTGAATCAATTTGCTGAGGCATCTAGTCGGTTTAAGACGTTTACTGATTTTTTTCCCAGCCACGAAATGATGGGTGCTGCCCTCTATTCTTTGGGTTGGTGCTACTTCAAATTAGGAGATTTTGAAGCGGCTGTAGGACCCTTAGAATCCTTTTTGAAAGAGTATGAAGCACCTCCTATCGCCCTCTTTCCTTACGATACTGACACACAACTTCGCATTGGTGACGCCTACTATGCCCTTGGGCAATATCGAAAATCTATCGAATTCTATAACAAAGCAATTGGTGCCGAACCCGGTGGCGACTATGCTATGTTTCAGGTAGCGAACTCTTACTACAGAGCCAACAGAACTTTTGAAGCGGTGAGCACCTTTCGCCGCCTACTCCGAATCTATCCATTCAGCAAACTACGTGAACAAGCCCAGTATAATGTAGCCTATATCTACATGACAACTGGCAATAACGAACAAGCTATAGAAGAGTTTGAAGCCGTCATTAACCGCTATCCAGGAACAGAGTGGGCAGCAAGGGCTCAGTACAATATTGGGGATGCCCACTATAATGCTGGTGAATATGAGCGAGCAGTGAGTGCCTACCAACAGGTACTCGATCGATATCCACGTAGTTCATACATTATTCAAGCCATCAACGGTATACAATACGCCCAACTTTCGTCGGGTAAAATGGATAGTTCTTCGGTCATTTTAGAAGAATTTCTGGGTGATAATCCCCAGAGTAGTACAGCTGATCGCCTACGATTTCGTCAAGCTGAAAATACGTTCCAGAGTGGTGATTATCCCTCTGCTATTAGAGAATTCAGGCAGTACCTTCGGGTAACAAATTCCGACCAGTTGGCACCCCAAGCCTATGCCAATTTGGGAGAATCATACAAACAAATAGGCGAACCAGGCAAAGCGATAGAAGCATACGAGCAGATTTTAAGTGACTTCTCTAGGTCTAACCAGGCCCCTAATGCCCTCACATCTCTAGGTTTATTATATTTTGAACAAGGTGACTACGAAGCTTCTAATGAATATTTTAAGCGCCTTCTATCGATAAGCAATCGCTTTGAACAGGAAGCCTATGTAGGTATGGGCAACGCACAGTTAGGGCTGTCAAATTTTAGCATCGCCCGAGAGCAATTTGAATTTGCCCTTCGAGTTAACTCAAATAATGCCAATGCCCAATTAGGTTTGGCAAAAGTTGCTTTAGGACAAGCTAATCTTAGCGAAGCTCGTGATCTACTCTTCCCTATTGCTGATCGTAATACCACCGAATTAGGTGCTGAATCGCAGTATTTACTAGGGATACTAAGTAAAATGGAAGGAAATAGTACGGTAGCCTTAGAAGAGTTTGCAAGAGTTAAGGTGCTATTCGAGGCCTTTGATGAATGGGTATCAGCCGCTTTGCTGGAGGCTGCCCAGATCCACCTAAGCTTGGGTAATACAGGAGAAGCCTCCGGAATGCTCAATGAAATTATCGAACGATATCCAGATACTCCTGCGGGTCCAACTGCACGCACACTTATTGAACAACAAAATCTTTAGCTTTTTTTAGTATTTATGTCTTCACAATCGGTTGACCCCGCCAAATCCTTGACAGGGACCATCATTCTTGCTCCTGACAAATCTATTGCCCAACGTGCCGCCATCTTTTCACTGCTGCATGAAGGGCCTTCTACCATCCATAACTATTCACAGGCGCAAGACCCTCAAACTACACTAAAGTGTGTGGAAAGTCTGGGCGCTAGAATAGAAATAAACGGTGACAAAACAACCATCTATGGAGTTGGGCGTGAAGGGATATCTGCTCTATCCGATGAACTAGACTGCGGGAATTCAGGTACCGCCATGCGTTTACTTTCAGGCGTGTTAACCGGAGCAGGCTTATCCATCAAACTCATTGGAGACCCTAGTCTAACTGGCCGAACAATGACTCGTATAATTACCCCACTGGAAGAAATGGGGGCTCATATTTTAGCAAGAAATGGTGCTTTTGCCCCACTATTCATTAGCCGTAAAGATCCATTACGTGCCCTAGAATTCACCCTACCTATTCCAAGTGCGCAACTAAAATCATGTATTTTGCTGGCTGGTCTTTTTGGAGAGGACGAAAGTTGCGTCATCGAACCTACACCGAGTAGAGACCACACCGAGCGGTTACTGCAACTCCGCGTAGAAACAGACAACCAGGGAGTTCGTCGTATTTATGCCTCTAGAGCACATGAAATACCTGCACAAAATTATCGAATTCCAGGGGATTACTCAGCCGCAGCCTTTTGGTTGGTGGCAGGTTCTATAGTTCCCAATTCAGTTATAGCCTTACCCAATGTTGGATTGAATCCAACCCGTATCGCATCACTGAATATACTAAAAGAAATGGGCGCCGAGGTGAAGATAGTCAAAGACGACTCTGATTTTGCCGAACCCGTCGCCCACCTCACAGTACAAAGCTCAGAACTTACAGGAGTAGATATTCCTCCTGAGTGGATACCCAACGCTATTGATGAGCTTCCCATACTAGCCGTAGCTATGGCTTTTGCCAATGGAGATTCTCACATTCGTGGCGCCGCTGAACTACGCCACAAGGAAACCGATCGTATAATGGCTATCACTAAATTATTGGACGGCATTGGCGCTTCCTATCACGAATACGACGATGGGCTCAGTATACAAGGGAACCCCAAACTAACCTTTGATTTTGCGCATTTTGAAAGTTTTCACGACCATCGTATCGCTATGGCATCGGCGGTAGCCGCACTTCGGGGAAATAAAGCCTCCACTATTAAAGATGCCGAGGCCGCAGCTGTTTCCTACCCTGAGTTTTGGGATCACCTAGAGCTGCTAAGGGGTTAATGATTTAGCCTGTGCAACTGGGTATGTTTGCGGCTTTGGCCCTGACTTACTTTGTGTATTTATGTTTGGTTACTTCTTTTTTATTGCCCATTTGAGGCTTTAGCATAGATTTTTTTGCAATATCTGACATTTCGTCGGTCAATTAGGCAGATTCCCATTACCGGTGTGTATTTGGTACGGTCATTGCTTCATCATAACCAAACCTATTAAACCAACTATTATGAAAGCAACATCCGATCTTCATGAACTAGGAGAAGAAATTGAAAAGCAAGTGCACAAGTTTGGGCAAGAGCTTCACGATTTTGTTGAGCGAGTAGTTCCCACATCTACAAAAGCAAAAGATTTTCGGCCCGAAGCTGACCTTATTGTTTCGGACAAGACCTTTAGCATTGTAATGGATTTACCAGGCCTCACAAAAAAAGAAATTGCGATTACCCGTAAACAAGATGTACTCACCGTACGCGGGGAAAGAGAGGTAGAATTGGCGGAAAATGAACAATACAAGAGGAAAGAACGAAAATCAGGTGCATTCATGCGTTCATTTGCAATTCCGGATAGAGCCGATGCCAGTAACATCACTGCAAGCTTTCGAAACGGGGTGTTAACCATTCAGCTTCCAATGGGTAGTAACGAAGAGGACACCACTCATATACCTGTGCAATAACGCCAGATATATCGTGCTAGAGCAGCACTTATAACAAATTTAATGACAACGAACGAGTAAAAAGATACAGCAATGGGAAAAATTATTGGAATAGATTTAGGAACAACCAACTCTTGTGTTTCCGTAATGGAAGGCAATGAACCGATCGTTATTCAAAACGCAGAAGGTGGACGTACGACTCCGTCTGTAGTAGCATTTGCAAAAGATGGTGAACGTATGGTAGGAGCTCCTGCTAAGCGGCAAGCCATTACCAACCCAGACAAAACAATTGCCTCTGTTAAACGATTTATGGGGCGTATGTTCGATGAGGTTTCTGGAGAGACTAAGCAAGTAGCCTACAAAGTGGTTAAAGGAGATGACAATACGGCACGCGTAGAGATTGATGATCGTAAATACGCACCCCAAGAGATTTCGGCTATGGTACTTCAAAAAATGAAACAAACCGCCGAAGAATATTTGGGTGAAAAAGTAACCGAAGCCGTTATTACCGTCCCTGCATATTTTAATGATGCGCAACGTAAAGCTACCCAAGAGGCTGGTAAAATAGCCGGTTTGGAAGTAAAGCGTATCATCAATGAGCCCACTGCAGCAGCACTAGCCTACGGTCTTGACAAGAAAGATACCGACCAGACTATTGCCGTGTATGACTTGGGCGGTGGTACTTTTGACGTGTCTATTCTTGATTTGGGAGACGGAGTCTTTGAGGTAAAGTCAACCAACGGTGACACTCACTTGGGTGGAGACGATTTTGACCAAAGAATCATTGACTTCTTAGCCGATGAATTTAAAAAAACGGATGGTATTGATCTCAGAAATGATGCCATGGCTATGCAACGATTAAAAGATGCTGCCGAAAAAGCCAAAATCGAGTTATCCAGCTCACAGAAAACAACCATTAACCTTCCGTTTATCACGGCCACCCAAGATGGTCCGAAGCACATAAACATCGATCTAAGTCGTTCAAAATTCGAACAACTTGTAGACGACCTAGTGAAACGTTCCATTAAGCCATGTGAGCAAGCACTAAAAGATGCTGGTCTAAGTAAAAGTGACATTGATCAAGTTATCTTAGTTGGTGGTTCGACCCGAATCCCTCGCATTCAAGAAGCCGTTAAAGAATTCTTTGGAAAAGATCCAAGTAAAGGGGTAAATCCAGACGAAGTAGTGGCTGTTGGCGCCGCTATTCAGGGTGGAGTTCTAACCGGTGAAGTGGACGATGTTGTACTTTTAGACGTAACACCTCTTACCCTAGGTATAGAAACCTTAGGAGGAGTCATGACTCCACTTATTGAGTCTAATAGCACTATTCCAACATCTAAATCACAGGTTTTCTCAACTGCGGCAGATAATCAAAGTAGCGTTGAAATTCACGTACTTCAAGGAGAACGTGCGCAGGCGGCAGCGAACCGTACCCTAGGCCGTTTCCACTTAGATGGCATACCCCCCGCACCTCGTGGTATGCCACAAATTGAGGTAACCTTCGATTTGGATGCGAACGGTGTATTAAACATTATTGCCAAAGACAAAGGTACTGGCAAAGAACAAACTATTCGCATTGAATCTTCCTCTGGTTTATCGGATGAGGAAATCGAAAAAATGAAACAAGCGGCGAAGGATCACGAAGACGAAGATAAAAAGCTTCGTGAAAAAGTAGAGAAAATGAACCAGGCCGATGGATTAATCTTCTCAACTAAAAAGCAGCTCGAAGAGTATGCCGATAAAATTTCAGAAGACAACAAGAAAGCCATAGAGGACGCTGTTGCCAAACTTGAAGAAGTGCACAAAGCGGAGAACTTAGACGAACTCGAAGCCGCCATGGAAGCGGTGAATACCGCTTGGGCAGGGGCTTCTCAAGAGATTTACGCAGCATCGCAGGCTGAGGCGGAAGCCGCTGCCGGAGCCGCAGGTGATGCGGCGGATGGTGGTGAGAGTTCCACATCAGATGATAATGATGCCGTTGACGCCGACTTTGAAGTAGTCGACGAAGACGACAAAGATAAGTAAGCTTATCTTGAACATCCTTGGCATTGAATCTTCTTGCGACGATACTGCCGCTTCGGTGTTAACCGAGGCGGGAGTGTTGTCCAATGTCATCGCTTCTCAATCCATTCACATTCAATTTGGTGGGGTCGTTCCTGAACTCGCTTCAAGGGCTCATCATCAAACCATTAGCCAAACAGTCGAGCAGGCATTAGCAGAAGCGCAGCTAACTATTCAGGAGATTGATGTAATTGCCGTTACCCAGGGCCCAGGCCTCATGGGTTCACTTTTGGTTGGTTTAAGCTTTGCCAAAGGTCTATCCTTAGCCCATCAGATTCCTTTGTTGGGAGTGAATCATATGGATGCGCACATTTTTGCTAATACTATTGAGCACACTCTGGACTATCCTCTGATTGCCTTGACCGTATCTGGTGGCCACACTCAGCTGACCAAGCTTAATAGCTCGAATGAACTCGAAATAATTGGCCAAACAAGAGACGATGCGGCTGGCGAAGCCTTCGACAAAATTGGGAAGCTTCTGGGACTAGACTATCCAGCTGGACCTTTACTGGATGCTCACTCTCAAGAAGGTAACCCTCGTTTTCATGCCTTCCCAAAGGGTCTTATTCATCAGGGATTAGATTTTAGTTTCTCAGGACTTAAGACCAGTGTTTTGTATTACCTTCAAGATCAAAATGATGCTTTTATATCCGATCATCTCAACGATATTTGCGCAAGCGTAAGCCATGCCATTACCGAAGTATTGGTAGCGAAACTAGAGCGCGCTATGCATGTGTATTCTATCCCACGAGCAGTACTGGCCGGAGGTGTTTCCGCCAATTCTATGCTGCGTGAGAAAGTAGCCATCATGGCAGAAAAAAACGGCTTTATCATACATCAACCCGCTTTAGCTTATTGCACTGATAATGCGGCAATGATTGCGGCCACAGCCAGAGTCATGCTTCAGAATGAACCTAGTATCGCTCTCGAGCAACGATTAAGGGAGGGATGGGAAATTCATCCATATGCCGCTCAACCTGGTTGATTTTTTGTCAGATTCATCTTTTCTAGCGATTCATTTTTTGGGATTCTGAGTACGTTACGCTTGGCTCACAAGCAACTATGCGGCTTAGCTAGTAATTCAGTACTTTTCACCGATGAACGAAACAATAGACGCTCTTCAACTGAATCTTGGTGGCGGCGGACTCATGGTCATGAATGTGTCCTTGGCCGTCATTATGTTTGGGGTGGCTTTAGAGCTAAAGATCGCTCATTTTAAAGCGATTGCAGAACAACCGAAGGGGGTCCTAGCGGGGTTCATATCGCAGTTTCTATTTTTACCTGCCATTACTTTCGTACTTATTTGGCTACTTGAACCTTATCCTAGCTTTGCCTTGGGTATGATGATGGTGGCTGCTTGTCCCGGTGGAAATATTTCAAATTTTTTCTCTCAGTTAGCTGGGGGAAATACCGCCCTCTCAGTCAGCCTTACCGCAATTGCTACCTTGTTAGCTGTGCTTGCCACCCCACTTAATTTTACCTTTTGGGCTAGTTTATACCCCCCAACGGCTGACATACTACGAGAAATTCAGGTAGATATTATTCAAGTATTTCAAATTGTTGGCTTAATTTTAGGCATTCCACTACTATTGGGAATGCTAGTGAGGCATTATGCAGAGAACTACGCCCTTCGATGGACACGTTGGATTAAACGATTTGGGATAGTTTTTTTTGGAGGCTTTGTGGTGGTGGCCTTTAGTATGAATATTGAACATTTTTTGGATTATGTTCATTTGGTTATTGGCTTGGTTTTTTTGCACAATCTTTTGGCATTAGTGGGGGGCTATAGCTGGGGAAAACTGTTTAAACTACCACCCGCCGATTGCAGATCTTTAGCTATAGAAACAGGTATACAGAATTCAGGACTCGGCCTTTTGCTTATCTTTAGCTTCTTTGATTCATTAGGTGGAATGGCCTTAATTGCGGCTTGGTGGGGTATTTGGCATATCGTTGCAGGATTTCTAGTCACCGCCTATTGGACTAAAATCAAGAAAATGGTTACAAGCGATTAAACATTATGCGTAAAAATTATCTTTTTTATCAATTTTTCAGGGTCATCATTACCAAATGGGGACTCATCCTCTACTATCGCAGGATACGTTCTATCGGGAGAGAAAAAATTCCTAAAAATACACCTGTGATGTTTATTCCAAATCATCAAAACTCCTTCATGGATGCGTTACTTGTGGTGAGTACCAATTGGAAGTATACCTTTTTTTTAACGCGAGCTCAGGCCTTTAGTAGTGCGTTTATGAGGTGGTTTTTGGAAAATTTAAACATGCTTCCTGTGTATCGGGTTCGGGATGGTATTAGCTCGGTAACCAAAAATAACGCCATATTTGAACGTTGTATTCGTATGCTTGAAAAAAACTATGCCGTTCTTGTGTTTGCTGAAGCCAATCACAATTTAAATCGACGCATCAGACCGCTTAGCAAGGGCTTTACCCGGATTGCTTTCGACGCCGAACAAAAAAATAACTGGGATTTGAATCTACATATTATCCCTGTTGGAGTTAATTACACCCGACACAGAGAGTCTAGAAATGATGTAACAGTCGTTTATGGTGATCCTATTCCAATGAAGCAGTACCAAGAGCTCTTTCAACAAGACGAACGAAAAGCGGCTAACGTACTAAAAAATGATGTCGCAAAAGTTATGAAAGAGAGTACAATGCATGTTCAAAATGCTCAGCATTATTTCTTACATCAATTGTTACTGGATGATTTAGCCGACGACCGATCACACTTAGTAGACCCCATAAAAGTACGGCCCCTCAACGAAAAGTTGGACCAATTAGCTTCCGAGGAAGACTATTTGGCGGCACAAGAATTGATTGAAATGGCTGAAAAGCAACATATTGATTTGAGCCGAATACAAGAATACACTTCAGGAAAACAAAGCCCATTATGGAAAAAACTTATACTAAGTCCATTCATCCTTCTAGGGTTTTTGAATTTCCGTCTCGCGTATATCCCTGTTGATAATTTGATTCGAAATACCATCAAAGATCACGCTTTTGATGCATCGATTAAGTTTTTAGTCACCGTATTTTT
>CALKOA010000006.1 GCA_938091655.1 uncultured Balneolaceae bacterium
TTGAAAAATGAAACAAACAGTCTGTTGATAGGTTTTCGCCATTTGGTTCTACCAACGGACAGCAATGAAAATATGGGCTTTCAAATCGATTCACCACAAACTTGGATAGACGTGAAAGCATCAAAAACGTTACTCTTACCAAATTGGACAGTCTCTCTCTTTTCTCGAATGGAATGGAGTCTAGAAATACGCAATTCATTAGATCGGCACTATCAACAAATCCTTGGTGCTACACTTCCTGGCAGATGGATTGTAACCGGAATTAGATTATTTTAGACCGTGGTGATTTGAATATAGAATCTTTACGACACCAATCTAATTAGTAAGCAAGCTAGTTAGTGGCTACTGATTCAGCTAAAAGGGTAAGCTCGTTGGCAGCCATTTCAACCATTCCACCGGAGATTGAAAATAATTGTTCACCTGATTCTGTGCGAACTGCAACGACTCCAGATTGTAAGGTAGAAACAATAGGTGCGTGATTATGTTTGATTTCGAAACTACCTAATGTACCCGGCATACGAACTCCAGTCACAATGCCTTCAAATACGGAGCCTTCTGGTGTTAAAATTTTAGCCTTAAAGGTGGACATTACTAAACCTCTGCTGATTCTGCTAGCATTTTTTCACCTTTACTAATCGCTTCTTCAATATTACCAACCATATAAAAGGCTCCTTCAGGTAAATGATCTAACTCTCCCTCGATGATCATTTTAACCCCCTTCACGGTTTCATCGATTTTCACATATTTACCGGGAGCACCTGTAAATTGTTCGGCCACAAAGAATGGTTGTGATAAGAAACGTTGAACACGTCGAGCGCGACTTACAACTAATTTATCTTCATCAGATAATTCATCCATACCTAATATAGCAATAATATCTTGTAGGTCTTTGTAATTTTGGAGTAATATGGTTGTTTTTCGAGCAGTATTGTAATGCTCTTCCCCTACAACTTTGGGATCGATGATTCTAGAAGTTGAATCAAGCGGGTCTACTGCTGGATAAATACCAATCTGTGTTAGCGCTCTAGAAAGAACCGTAGTGGCATCTAAGTGAGTAAATGTTGTTGCAGGTGCCGGATCCGTTAAATCATCAGCGGGGACATATACGGCTTGTACAGAGGTAATTGAACCTTTCTTCGTTGAAGTGATTCGCTCCTGCATAGCACCCATTTCTGTAGCTAGAGTTGGCTGATAACCCACAGCTGAAGGCATACGTCCAAGTAATGCAGATACTTCAGATCCGGCTTGGGTAAACCGGAAAATATTGTCGATAAACAATAATATATCTCTAGAAACTTCGTCACGGAAATACTCGGCAACTGTCAAGCCTGAAAGGGCCACACGAGCTCGTGCTCCAGGAGGCTCGTTCATCTGACCAAATACTAAGGTTGCTTGAGATTCTTTAAGTTTTTCATGATCGACCTTAGTTAAATCCCATTTTCCATTCTCCATAGATTCTTTGAATTCATCCCCGTAATTGATAACTCCGGATTCAATAAATTCCCTAAGTAAGTCGTTCCCTTCTCGAGTACGCTCTCCCACACCCGCAAACACAGAAAGTCCACCGTGCTGCTTTGCAATGTTGTTAATTAATTCCTGTATAAGTACTGTTTTACCTACACCAGCACCTCCAAATAAACCGATTTTACCCCCTTTCGCGTAAGGACACAACAAATCTACCACTTTAATTCCGGTTTCTAGCATTTCAGTAGAGGTAGCAAGTTGGTCGAAAGCAGGTGCTTCTCGGTGAATAGGATAACTATTTTTGCCTTCAGGTTGCTTGATACCATCAATAGACTCACCAACCACATTAAACAATCGACCTCTAATATCTTCTCCAACTGGCATTGCAATTGCTTTACCAGTATCAATTACCTCTTTACCTCTAACCAAGCCTTCCGTAGAATCCATAGCAATGGTTCGAACTCTATCTTCCCCTAAATGCTGAGCTACTTCTAAGTAGAGAGTAGAGCCGTCTGCATTTTCAATGGTTAATGCATTTAATATAGAAGGTGTTTTTGCATTTGAGAAGTCTACGTCTACTACTGGGCCGATTACTTGTGCGACTGTTCCTTTGTTCATGAGTAAATAGTGTTAATTTGAAACTTTTTTTGTAGGAATATCCTGAGTCTGAGAACAACAAATATATAGATTGGTAAAGATAGAGACTTAAGAATTAATAGGCAACGAAAAGCTAGTCCTTTTTATCTGCCCATTTAAGTAGCTTCTATCACTAGGACCCCTTTCTGTTTGTAAACAGAAAACAATGCGTTACTGTATATGATAAAGTCAAACGCAATGAGTAAATCATAGAGTTTAGGGTAGCAAGTCGATGGGTAAAATGGTAAATTCTTTATCTATCGAAGTAATCGTGTAAAGTAGATATCAATTTATCGACTTTACATACTAACATTTTCCCAAGAACCTAACCCCTACTCCATTGGATAACTATTTTAATGAACGAAGCGCAAGTGTCGATATACTAATTGGTTTCGATCTACATAAAAGCCTTGATTTTTCACTTTCAGATGAACTAGAACCCAGAGAACGAGCACAAGTTCGCGAATATGTTCAGAACATCTTGCGAAAGCGTAGTTATCTAGATTTTTTGATTGATCACTACGCCACCATTAATGTGACGGAAATGAAAACGGATCTTAAAAACATTCTACGCCTAGGCATTTATGACATGTTATTTATGGATAGCACACCAGATTATGCAGCCATTAATGAGGCAGTAGAACTGGGAAAAGCTAAGATGGGTTCTAAAACTGGCGATCTCATAAATGCAATACTTCGGAATCTGCAACGAGACATTGAGCAACTCCCTAAACCTCAATTTAAAGACAGAACTAAACTAGTTGCGACTACTTTTTCCCACCCTGAGTGGCTAGTTTCACGGTGGAGTAGCCGATTTGGTGAAAGAGAAGCTTTTCAATTGATGCAGGCAAATAATACCAGGCCGAGCTTCTATGTCCGCGCAAATACAATGCGTACTACCATTGCCAATTTTGAACTACGCATGGAGAAATTGGGCGTGGAATTTGAAGCTAGCGATTGGCTACCAAATTTTTATAAAGTTCAGTCGGTTCAACCTTTTATTGAGAAAGGCCTACTAAAAAAAGGTATCTGTCAGGTGCAAGATATTGCAGCAGGTTTTGCTCCTTTTATCCTAGATCCTCAACCCAACGAGAAGATTTACGACCTATGTGCGGCGCCCGGCACAAAATCTATCATGATCTCTGATTTAACCGAAGGAGAAAGCGATATACTAGCGGTGGACATATCGGGTGAGCGTTTGGAAAAATTGGCGGAAAGCGCTCTAAATTTTGGAGCAGAAAACATTAAAATCAGACGTGGAGACATACTTGAACTGTCTTTACCACTTGCTGATGCCGTTCTATTAGATGCTCCATGTACCGGCACAGGCGTGTTAAGCAAAAGAGCCGACCTACGATGGCGACGTGACGAAGAAGGATTAAAAAATGCGGTAGACTTGCAAGCTCAACTACTAGAAGAAGCGGCCAACATGGTAAAAAGAGGCGGGCGTTTGGTCTATTCAACTTGTAGTTTAGAGCCAGAAGAGAATATGGGACAAGTCCAGAATTTTCTTAAAAACTATCCTACGTTTGAGCTTCAACCCCTAGAAGATTTTGTACCTGAGGAGGTGCTAACTGAGGATGGCCTAGCCTACCAAACCTATCCCCATAAGCATGACTCTGATGGACACTTTGGAGTGCTTTTAATCCGAACTAAATAGGTTAATTATTGTGTCAGATTCCGTAATTCCTGCTCAATATCAACATGAACAGGTTGAAGATAAATGGTACCAATATTGGGAGAGCCATCGTTATTTTCACTCTGAAGTAGACTCCAAAAAGAAGCCATTTACGGTGGTAATCCCTCCTCCCAATGTGACAGGTGTGCTTCACATGGGACACATGTTAAATAATACTATTCAAGACGTATTGGTGCGGAAAGCACGCATGGATGGCTACAATGCATGCTGGGTTCCTGGAACTGATCACGCTTCAATTGCTACAGAAGCAAAAGTAGTTCGAAAACTAAGAGAAGAAGGCATAAAGAAGAGTGATTTAAGCAGGGACGCCTTCATGGAACACGCTTGGGAATGGACTCATAAGCATGGCGGAATTATCCTAGAGCAATTAAAGAAATTAGGTGCAAGTTGTGATTGGGATCGCACTCACTTCACTATGGATTCCAAATATTCTGAGAGCGTAATCGATGTATTTATCGATTTGTATAAAAAAGGGAAAATTTATCGTGACGTTAGAATGATAAATTGGGATCCTGCTGCTCTAACTGCTTTGAGTGACGAAGAGGTTATTTATAAAGAAGTTCAGTCTCATCTTTATTACATACGTTATAGGATTTTAGATGAGCAAGAACAGCCAACTAATGAGTATGTACTCATAGCTACAACACGCCCTGAAACCTTGCTGGGTGATTCAGCCGTTTGTATTCATCCAGAGGATACTCGGTTTAAACATTTGGAGGGCGCCAAAGTACTGGTTCCCATTGTCAATAGAGCCGTATCTATTATTGCTGATGATTATGTAGATCCAGAATTTGGTACGGGTTGTTTAAAAGTTACTCCAGCACACGACCTTAATGACTATGAATTAGGCAAAAAGTATAATTTAGACACCATAGACATCATGAACCCTAATGGCAGTCTGAATGAATTAGCAGGCACCTATGAGGGTATGGACCGGTTTGAAGCCCGAAAACAAATCGTAAAAGACTTGGAAGAGTTGGGTTTACTCGAAAAAACGGAACAGTATACGAATAAGGTTGGATTTTCTGAACGAACCGATGTGGTCATCGAGCCTCGTCTCTCTCTTCAGTGGTGGGTATCGATGAAAGAACTGTCTAAGCCGGCTTTGGATAGGGTTATGGATGATACTATTGCATTTCATCCAGCAAAGTTTAAAAATACCTACCGGCATTGGATGGAAAATATAAAAGACTGGTGTATTTCTAGACAACTTTGGTGGGGGCATCAGATACCGGCTTACTATTATGGTGAAGGGGAACATGATTTTGTGGTCGCAAAATCAGCTGAAGGGGCATTACTTCTAGCTCAGGAAAAAAGTAATAACCCTGAGCTTCACCTAGAAGATTTGACTCAAGATCAGGATGTATTAGATACTTGGTTCTCATCATGGTTGTGGCCTATCTCAGTATTTGAAGGTTTTTACGATAAAAAAGAGGTGGATTATTACTATCCAACTCAAGACCTAGTAACCGCTCCTGAAATTATGTTTTTTTGGGTCGCTAGAATGATTATAGCTGGTTACGAATATAGAAATGCACCACCTTTTGAGAATGTCTATTTCACCGGTATTGTCCGTGATAAACAAGGTCGAAAGATGAGTAAGAGTTTGGGGAATTCTCCCGATCCACTCGACTTAATTGCTAAATTTGGTGCTGATGGCGTTCGTATGGGTATGTTATTTGCCACACCAGCGGGCAATGACCTTCCGTTTGATGATGCTTTATGTGCACAAGGGCGTAAATTTTCAAATAAAATTTGGAACGCATTTCGCTTTTTAACCCTCCAAATGGATGGTGCCCAGGAATATCATCCTCATTTAGATTTTGATCCAACCAACTTGGTTGATACCTGGATCATGCATCGTCTTAACGAAACTATAAAAGGGGTTGAAACAGATTTCAAGCAATACCGCATAAATGATGCCCTAAAAAAAGTATATGCCTTATTATGGGATGATTTCTGTGATTGGTATATAGAGCTTAACAAATCAGCGATCCCCGGTGAATTGCCCGAAAAACATCGAGTAGAGTTGGCTTTGGGCATATTTGAACAACTCATGAAGCTACTTCATCCTTTTATGCCCTTCATTAGTGAGGAAATTTGGCAGTACATACAAAAACGGGAACCACAGCAAGCTCTTTGCATAAGCTCATGGCCAAGTCCAATTGAATCTAATGATCAAGAACTTACTGCTGAATTGTTTGAACAATATAAGTTATTGGTCTCTTCTCTCAGAAATATTCGGGCAGAGATGAATATCTCCCCAAAGAAAGAATTACATGTTGGTATAAAAACAGCTGACAGCAAGCAGGCAGAGCAGCTCAAAGCCCATTTTTGGATCATTGAAAAACTGGAAAAAGTGACCTTATTAGGTATCTCAACAGAGATAAAAAAACCAACTCACTCCACTAGTGTACTTTTAGGAACCGATGAATTATTCGTGAACTTAGAAGGTCTTATTGATATTGAAAAAGAAAAAGCAAAGATTACTGATGAAATTGCACGATTAGAAGGCTTTTTGAAAAGTATTCAAGCTAAATTATCCAATACAAATTTTGTAGGAAATGCTCCTAAACAGGTAGTAGATAACGAACGTAAAAAAGAAGCAGATACCCTTCAAAAACTACAGAGTTTAGCCCATCAATTAACCCAATGGAATGCCTAGCGAATGAAGAGTTTTACCATGTCCTCTTCTTCTCAGGCAAATCAACCTTCCTTCTTGGAAGGGTTGAATCCCCAACAAAAAGAGGCGGTTACTCATAGTGATGGTCCCCTTTTAATAGTAGCAGGTGCAGGTTCGGGTAAAACTAGAGTGTTAACGTATAGAATTGCCTATCTGCTTCAGCAGTTCAAAGCAGCTCCACAAGAAATATTGGCTTTAACCTTTACCAATAAAGCTGCTCGGGAAATGAAAGATCGGATTGTTCAGCTCATTGGAGACCCTGCTCATAGTTTATGGATGGGTACCTTTCACTCTGTTTTTTCCAGAATACTCCGTGTAGAAGCTAAGAAACTCGGTTTTGGTCAAGATTTCACTATTTACGATACCTCGGATGCGGAGACCGTCATTAAGCAAATTCTTCAAGAACTCAACTATGACCCAAAGCAAATTAAACCGAGGACTATTCAATACAAGATTAGTGATGCAAAGAATCAACTAATTGATCCAGACACCTATGGGAAAAAATTTATTGGCTCAACATTAGATGATATTACTTCCAAGGTATATACGATCTACAAAAGAAGACTGAAAGATAGTAATGCAATGGATTTTGATGATTTACTGGTTCTGCCCATTGAACTATTTGAGAGTGATCCTGAATTGTTAGAAAAATATCAAAATAGATTTCGTTACATCCTCATAGATGAGTACCAGGATACCAATCATGCGCAATATAAAGTCACTAAGTTATTGGCTGATAAACATCACAATTTATGTGTAGTGGGTGATGATGCACAAAGCATCTACTCATTTCGAGGGGCCGATATTTCTAATATTCTTAATTTCCAACAGGATTACACAGATACTCATCAGGTTCCCTTAGAACAGAATTATCGCTCTACTAAGTCTATTTTAACCTGTGCTGATTCCATTATTAAGAAGAATGAGAAACAGCTAGATAAAACTCTTTGGACGGAAAAAGATTACGGAGAACCTATCACTGTTCTAGAGAATTTCGATGAGAGAGATGAAGCCAATCGGGTTGCTCAGTATATCGTAAAACTACGCCAGCAGGCCTCACTGAATTACAATCAATTCGCCGTACTCTACAGAACTAATTACCAATCTAGGGTTTTTGAAGAGGCTTTTAGGCGACATAAAATAGATTACCAACTTATCGGTGGTTTATCATTCTATCAACGAAAAGAAATAAAGGATGTACTAGCCTACTTAAAGCTTCTTGTTAATCCATTTGATGAAACGAATCTAATTCGCATTATTAATGAACCTTCAAGAGGTATTGGGCAAAAATCAATCAATGACGTGCGAAAGGCTGCACGAGATGAAGGGCTCAGAGTTTGGGAGTTACTAGAACAGGTCGAGGATACCCAGGTATACCGCCCAGCCAAAGTTCGAATTAGGGAATTTGTAGATATGATGAATGAATTTAGGGAGGCACTCGCTACAAAAAAGGTGAAGCTTCATGAACTCACCCGTGATTTGTTGGATAAATCGGGGTACATGAAAATGCTAGTAGAAGAACAATCCCATGAAAGCTTGATGCGGCGTGAAAATATATTGGAATTCATCAATGCCATCAGTTATTACGAAAAACAAGGAAATAAAACATCACTAAGTGCCTTTTTACAAGAAATCAGTCTCATTACTGATGGGGATAAATTCGATGAAAATAAACCTGCGGTAACCTTAATGACCGTTCATGGCTCTAAGGGCTTAGAATTTCCTGTTATTTTTGTTGTGGGACTTGAAGAAAATTTGTTTCCTGTTGGAGCTAAGGAGGGTTTTGATGTAGATATTGAAGAAGAACGCAGATTATTCTATGTGGCAATAACTCGCGCCCAGGAACGACTTTATTTTAGTCATTGCAGTAGCCGCTTTAAGTACGGAGAAGAACAACGTCAAATGCGATCACGATTTTTAGATGAAGTGGATGCCTCAGTTGTTAGAACCGAAACAGGTGCCACACTTCGACAACGTAGTGACCGTTTCATGTCTACAAGAGGAGCTAATTCTAACACAGACAACGATTACGAAGACAATGAAGACCGCCACCATGTGAGTACAGCGAGCGCTAAAAAACGCACAAGTAGTCTTGGCACGACCATTGAATATGATTCAGCAGGAAAAACACCCTCCTACAAGAGCTATTCATCCTTAGGTAGCATTGATTACGACCTTAATGAGGGTACGGACCCCTTTGTTGTTGGAGCAGTGGTTGTTCACGATAAATTTGGCAGAGGAAAAATCATGAGCCGTAGCGGTAGTGGAACACAGACAAAAGTTGTTGTATTTTTCAAGGATAGAGGTCAGAAAAAATTAATGCTTAAGGCAGCACCCCTTTCGATTATAAACGATTAACTGTTTGGCATACCAAGTGCGAAGTACCAACCATGAAAAGTGGATTGAACATACCAATAGACCCTAATTCAGGCATTAGGCGATTTAGATTAGCTATCAGAGTTTTTATGGTTATGCTAATGCTTTGCGCACAAAACTATTTTCTTCATGCCCAGCCTCAATCTCAACATTCAAGTGTTCGGATAGTTGAAATTTATGGCAGTGCCCCGACAATGTTACCCAGCATGGGTGGTTCCGGTGTCGGTTATCTTTCGGGTGTTAGCGGACTTCGGATTAACCCTGCTAATGTTCAATTCAATTCGGAAAAAAAATGGACAATAAAGCTAGGATTGCTTTCAATGGTTCATCCTAACATAACGACAGCTACAAATGAGCAATCGGATCTCTCCAGTTGGTTAATGACCTATGAGCCCTATGAACCTGTAACCGTTTCACCGGTCAATTCTCTTCCACAAAACCAAAGCGAACTCAATCGGTTATTCACGGACTCATCGGAACCCACAAATTTTCGATCATCAATCACTCAAGAACTGTTATCGGTGGGATTTCACAATGACCAAGTATCCATAGGACTATATGCGGAATATGTATTTAAGCAATCTTTTCAAGTGAATCGAGGCTGGTATGATAAAGAATATTACCCTAGCCCTAATGGCTTAAAAAGGTCTCAATGGCTGGCCCATGATGAAATAAATTACCTTGCTGTTGGGCTTAATTATAGTGAACGATTAGACATTCTAAGTGATTTCACCCCACTATCCGATCAATTTAGTCTAGGTTTTAGTCCTCGGGTTATTTTGGCGGGCTCTCGTTCAATGAGTCGCTCGGAGTCCGCTTACTTTAGTGGGAATAATGAATTTATTGAATCCTTAATAATTGAAACCGCTGGACTCTATTCCGATTATCTCATCAGCCTACACCAAGGAAATTTGCGTTCTAGCATCCCGATACCCGATATAGATCATCGGTACGCTGCTTCAATAAATGATTTCAAAGATGGCCTGGGTTTTGGTATAGATATTGGCCTTCGGTATACTCGAAATCTATCTAATGAACTAAGCTTGGTTTCAAAAGAGAATACTAAGGTAGCGCGATCGATCAGTATTGCTATATCAGTAAGTGATATCGGTTATATAGAGTATACTGAAGGATTGTATGTAGAATCCTCTATCCGGTCGGAATCTCTATCGGAACCGCTTAATATGGACGCTGCTGTTGAGCAAAATTTACCTATCTATCAGGGAAGTCCAGAACAATATTTTTATTTTTTAGAGACCAATGGACAATTAGAAAACCTCTTAAACGAACCATTAACCCGTACAAAAACTACCGTTTTATTACCTACGCAAGCCCAACTAGGTATACATTTACTTTGGAATAGGTGGTCAGTTCAGGCAGATATTCAACACGCTTTTTTTAGTACATTTTCAAGTGTACCAAGTTGGACCTATAGCGCTGGCGCTAGTTTACAACCCTTAAAAGGTGTTGTCTTTTCAGGCGGTTATACCCAATCTACCGTTTGGGGAGACGATCTTTCCTTAGGTCTTCGATTGGCCGGCTCAAAGGTGGAGCTAGAACTGAGTGGTCGTTGGCCTGTTTCCAATACTAATGGGAAAATATTGCCTAACTCTGTCGGTTTTAGTGGCATACACTTTCGCTTCTAAAGTGCGGCGACCTTAATTCTTTTTTGTTCATTGTTCTAGTTAAATGCTGTGGTTCATTGTTCTGATTAACCAAACGGTGATTAACTTCGAACTCTAACATTGAGTGACAAATTGACAAATACCACTAGAAAATAATATCGATTACTGCCAGGTAAAAAAATATCTGCCCTTTTGTTACCTCCCTTTATTGTGGCTTATTTATTGCTTTGATTTAAAACAGTTATGATTTTATAAACCAAAAAAGAATTTATTTTGATTAATTTTTTTGACGATACAGACGAGAATTTGGAAGATTTTGAGCAGGCTATTCCCCTAATGTCTGAAGAAGAAGAGCGCGCACTCACAGAATCTGAGGTCCCTGAAAGTCTGCCCATCTTACCACTTAAGAACACGGTTTTATTTCCTGGTGTGGTAGTCCCGATTACGGTAGGTAGAGATCGTTCTCTTCGTCTGGTAAAAGATGCGTACGCGGCTGATAAAATTATTGGAGTCGTGACCCAGAAAGATATGAACATTGAAGAACCTGGATTTGAAGATCTTCACCGAGTAGGTACGGTAGCTCAAATTTTAAAACTCATAAAAATGCCTGATGGCACACGTAGTATCGTAATACAGGGTAAATCGCTCTTTCAAATAGAAGAATTCACTGAGGAACAACCCTACTTTAAAGCAACAACCGTCTCCTATCCAAAGCAAATGGATATTGAGGGGGT
>CALKOA010000007.1 GCA_938091655.1 uncultured Balneolaceae bacterium
TCTATCCTTATCCCCTGATCAAACTTATTTGGCGGTGATGGAGTATTCCGAAGCTCATCGCCATGAAAATACAATTGTTGCACCCGATGTGATTTATGCACTACTTAACAACGAAGATCCAACGGCTACTAAAGCCTATCGGCACCATGGTGTGGATCAATGGATACCCTTTGTGGACTATGACTTGGGTAGAGATGGTTTCGCTTATGAGGATCGATTGTCCCAAAACATTCACGATGAGCAGGGGCAATGGAAGGTGTGGAACGAAGGGCGACAGTATCGTAATGATGGAGTCGACATAGCAGGGTCTGATGGAAGTTACTATCTGAGCTGGACAGAGCCTGGAGAATGGCTACAGTATACCTTACAGGTACCAGAAGCTGGCGCGTATATAATAGAGCTTGAGACGTCAGGAGATCCTAGTACCTTAAGATTAGAAATGGTTGGTGAAACAAACAGCATTGAGTTTACCATAAACACTGACCCTAAAGACTCATCCAACGAGTGGGGGTCTACTACGGTGAATGGAATAGAATTATCTGCGGGTGAGCATAAATTCCGTTTTCATATCCTACAGAGTTCCCCAAATTTACGAGCCTTTCGATTACTTAAGGACGATCAATAAATGCTTCTTGAATAGGTCGTAGCTTTTCCCATTCTTCCCTAGTAGTTAAAGACTTTTGATATTCCATAAGCATCTGCCATTTTTCATTCGAACGAGTGAGTAAGGCCTCAAAATGAATATAGACCTCTTGGGATGGTTCATTTAGCATTCCCCAGGTATATAAAAATATACCTGTAAGATGAGCCGTGGTCTCTCCAAAAGCCCACTCAGAGTACTTAAAGTGTACGGAAGCACTCATATTTCCATTTTTTGTGTCCTCAAATCCTTGTTTCCAACCTTTTAATGCGGTTTGGATGGGCATGCTGCTGCTGTTTATCCCATTCACTAGAATTGCTTCCTTGTGGAAAGAGGCAGCATACGCAACAAAATCCCCTTCGGAAACTTGACGTTCGGCTTCGACCCAAAAGGCCACTATTTCATCGGTTACTGATGTTTGTGCGGATATTGTTTGTACCAAAAAAATAGCAAGTAATAAGCTTCGCATAGTTTTCCTTTTAAAATAATAAGTCCTGCTATAAAATCTACCCCGCTGCATATGCGCACCGCAAGAGAAATTTATTCAGGTCTTTTTTGAAAAATTCATGACCTCAAGTAACAAATAAACCTTAGTACTAAGGAAAACCGCTTACAATGAGTTTATTGTGTGAAAAGCTTAATTCGAAGGAATCGAACAGTCCGCGATATTAATCCGTAACTTATAAAGCTATACCATAAACGAAAATAAAGGAATGCAAAAGCTTATAAACCTTTTTGAAGGAACTCGAGATATCAATTATAAAACCGAGGTATTATCGGGTATAACCGTGGCTATGGCCTTAATACCAGAGGCGGTAGCTTTTGCGCTCATTGCGGGCTTATCTCCTCTAACTGGATTGTATGCGGCGTTTATGATGGGTTTGGTTACATCTATTTTAGGTGGTCGGCCAGGTATGATATCAGGAGCAACGGGTGCTGTTGCGGTGGTATTGGTAGCCCTCGCACAACAATATGGTGTTGAGTATGTGTTTGCCGCCGTAATATTGGCGGGAGTACTACAAGTAATTACGGGGGCTTTACGATTGGGTAAGCTCATGCGGCTAGTCCCTCATCCGGTAATTTTTGGATTTGTTAATGGCCTAGCCATCATCATTTTTATGTCACAGTTGACCCAATTTAAAGACCCGACAGGCGCTTGGTTAACTGGATCTGAAATGTTCATTTTTCTTGGCTTTGTTCTTTTGACCATGGTCATTATCTGGGGACTGCCTAAAATCACCAAGGCTGTACCTGCTTCACTCATGGCCATTCTTAGTGTATTCGGCATTGTTGCTGCTTTTGGTATAGAAACCAGAACAGTAGGAGATATCGCTTCAATCGCAGGTGGATTCCCTCCCTTTCATATTCCCAGTATTCCTTTCAGTATAGAAACCTTGGTTATCATCTTCCCCTATGCAGCGATCATGGCGGGTGTAGGACTTATTGAAAGTTTGCTAACCTTAAATATAATCGATGAAATAACCGAAACCAGAGGTCGAGGTAATAAAGAAGCTGCAGCGCAAGGGATTGCGAATATACTTTCAGGGTTGTTTTCTGGAATGGGTGGGTGTGCGATGATTGGGCAAAGCCTGATAAATATATCTGCTGGTGCTAGAGCCCGACTTTCAGGAATTGTAGCCTCGGTTATGTTGCTCGTCTTTATCATGTTTGGAGCGGGCTTAATTGAGCAAATGCCGATGGCCGCATTAACAGGCCTCATGATTATGGTATCGGTTGGAACTTTTGAATGGGCCAGTCTTCGAACATTCAACAGAATGCCAACTTCCGATTTATTTGTTATGGTGGTGGTTACCTTGATAACGGCAGTCCTGCATAACTTAGCAGTAGCAGTACTCGTTGGGGTCATTATTGCGGCTTTGGTATTTGCATGGGACAATGCAAAAAGAATTCGAGCCCGCAAGCATATAGACGAAAATGGG
>CALKOA010000008.1 GCA_938091655.1 uncultured Balneolaceae bacterium
GGTACAGCTAATTCGTCGGCTAGGCGACTCGCTCCTCCTTGTCCAAAGATATAGTATTTCTTTTCAGGTGCATCAGGCGGGCTGAAATAAGCCATATTTTCGATGACTCCTAACACAGGAACATTCACTTTGTGAAACATAGCCACCCCTTTTCTTACATCATCCAGAGCCACATTTTGAGGGGTGGAAACTATTACAGCGCCCGATAACGGAACGGATTGTACTATGGTTAACTGTATGTCTCCTGTTCCGGGAGGTAAGTCTAAAATCATAAAATCCAGTTCACCCCATTCAACGTCATTCATGAACTGCTTAATAGCGCTGGTCACCATAGGACCTCTCCAAACCATGGCCTGGTTTACATCAACCAGAAATCCCATAGATACTAATTTGATCCCATATTTTTCTAAAGGGATTAATTTTTTTTGGACGGTGATGTCGGGCCGTTCGAATAAATCGAACATGGTTGGTATGCTAGGACCATATATGTCAGCGTCCATGAGACCTACTTTGGCACCATTTCTGGCTAAGGCCGCGGCTAAGTTGACGGCTACAGTTGATTTACCGACGCCCCCTTTTCCAGATGCCACAGCAATAATATTTTTGACTCCGGATAGTGGTGATGCAGTGGGCTCTGGCGCAGGTGGCGGGGTTTGCCTTTGTTGGGATACATTTATTCCAATCTGTATATCGACCACGGCATCTCGATCGATGAATTTGTGTATGGCACCTTCGCAACGCTGAGACAATTCTTGGGCAAGTGGGTCGTTTTGAGCGGGCATTTCAAGGGTAAACGAGACGTATTTATCCTGAACAATAATATCTTGAATCATATCCAAGGATACGATATCTACTTTTTTTTCGGGGTGAAGAACATGCGCTAGCGCGGTTTTTATTTGTTCTTTTTGAATGGCCATACTACAGTTTTATTTCTTGGGTGTTGAATTGTGTACGTAGACGAATTAAGATTGTAACAAAATACACAACTTCTGACTTGGTTGCAGAAATCCTTAGAACAGCGTTCCGAGATTTTGCTTCATGAAACGGCGGTAGGTCTGCCAAGGGGGAGTATTAAGGGGCGGTGTTTTGGGGATTAAATTGTATGGGGAGGAACATTGGGTTGGGCATAGTTTCGGCGATGCAAAAAATTAGGACGGTAATACCCATCCATACCGGAACCACAGATTAAACCCGCGGTTTCCAGTGATAGAAAACCGTCGGAGTCGTCGCCTATAAGACTATCCTGAATGTAGATTTCTTCTATTTGACCAATTAAAAAGCGACAACCGTTTTCGATAATTGGCATTTCACGAATCCATTTACAGCCAAGTTGAATCGGACTATCTTGTACATAGGGTGCTTTAAAATCATTTTTCCACTCTTCTTTTAAGCCGACTTCCTTGAATTCATTTATCTGTTCGTCATAACTAGCCGAGGATTGATGTCCGCCCTCAAGTAGATCTTCGGTAACATTATTTACTGTGAAATAAGGATTTTTTTGTACAATATCGTAGGTATGCCGGGGTACGGTAGTTGGGCGTAGTACAAAACCTAAGAGCGCAGGATTGCTACCTAAATGCGTAAGAGTGGAGATGATACACAGGTTGCTCCAATCTTCGAAATGGGTACCGATGAGATGGATGGATTTATACCCTACCACGCTATTAATAAGATGGGCCCGTTTACGGCTAGGTAGTTGAGCTAGGTGATTTGTATTTAGATGTTTCATAGTAATAGATACATACCTCGATTACAAGGGTCAGATTTACAACGATCATGTTGTATTATATGACCCTAACCTAAAGTGAGGCTGTATCATTCTAAGCGATACACATACCTTATGTAAAAAATCACTAAATTCACCCCGTTCAGTTACCCCACAGAGCAGTCGATAACGCACTATGTAATTTACCGCCTAACCATATTCTATGTCTGATCGCTTAAAACGAACACCTTTTTATGTTCAACATCTTGAAGCAGGAGCTAAGATGGTTCCTTTTGCAGGATTTGAAATGCCTATTCAATACGAGGGAATAAAAGTTGAGCATCGGGCTGTACGAGAAAATGTTGGACTTTTTGATGTGTCACATATGGGGGAGTTTTTTGTGCGAGGCCCTAAGGCTTTAGAGCTTCTACAATGGGTTACGGTAAATGATGTATCGTCCATAGCTATTGGTAAGGCACAGTATAGTTGTATGTGTTATGAAGATGGCGGCATTGTAGATGATTTAATTATCTATCGACTGGCTTCTGAGGAATATATGATGGTAGTGAATGGCGCCAATATTGATAAAGATTGGGATTGGGTAGTCTCTCAAAATACAATGGGCGCAGAGCTAGAAAATAAGTCTGATGATTATGTGCTACTTGCTTTGCAAGGACCCAAATCAGCCGATCTTTTATCGGAGTTAACACATACAGATGTTCATCAGATACCGTTTTATGCATTTGAACATGGCGAGGTGTTCGGGGTGCCTAGTTTAATCAGCGCCACTGGATACACGGGTGAAAAGGGCTTTGAGCTGTACATAAATGCAAAAAAATATGATGCTTACAAGGTGTTCGAAGCGTTGGTTACACAGGGTGCTGCTTTCGGAATTAAGCTTTGTGGGTTAGGGGCGCGTGACACCCTTCGCTTGGAAAAAGGGTATGCACTTTATGGCAACGATATTACGTCGGAAACTCATCCACTACAGGCTCGCTTAGCTTGGATTACTAAATTATCCAAAGGACCTTTCGTTGGCTCGAATGCCCTTATTGCGATAAAAGAAAAAGGAGTGAAAAAAAAGTTAATTGGGTTTGTGATCGAACAGGAGAAAGCCATACCCCGAAAAGGTTATGAATTATTAGACACTCAATCCAATATTGTTGGTAAGGTTACCAGCGGTGGAATGTCTATTTCATTAGAAAAAGGAATAGGCATGGCCTATGTACAAACCGATGCTTTGGCATCAAACGAACCAATAGTTATTCAAATAAGAAATAAAGAAGTTCCCATTACGGTTACTTCACCCCCTTTTGTATAGGGTATAAAGGTGTGAATGTATGTCAGATTTAGCGACAATAGATGTGTATTTTTCGGTACACGGATTTCAAGAAGAAGATGTTAGAGGCAAGACGGTAGTCATTATTGATGTGCTTCGAGCGAGTTCTTCTATGATACAAGCGCTTCATAATGGAGCGAATAAAGTAATTCCAGTAGAAGATTTGGCAGCGGCAGGTCGCATTGCACAGACTATGGAAGCTGAAGATTTTTTGCTGTGTGGAGAAAAGGACGGAATAAAAATTGAGGGGTATCATTTAGGGAATTCGCCGTTAGAGTATACCGAAGAAAGGGTAAAAGGAAAAACCTTGATTT
>CALKOA010000009.1 GCA_938091655.1 uncultured Balneolaceae bacterium
AATCCACGCTCCATTGGTTGTAGAACAAATGTTCCAAAGCTTTGTTCGTCTTTTACTACGTCCAGACTCTCTGGCATTTGAATGCTATAATTACTCATAATACTTTGGTGTGCAATTAAAAATTACTTCGAGTAAAGCTCGATAATGAGCTGTACGTTTATGTTCTCTGGAATTTCTTCCATGGTAGGCTCGTACAAATACTTACCTGTACGTTCTTTTGGCTCTACTTCTAACCACTTGTACTTAGTACGCGGTGCATTAGCAATAGACTCGGTCACAACTTCAATATTTCTTGATTTTGGTCGGACAGATATTATATCACCCACTTTTACGCGGTAAGATGGAATGTTTACCGTAATTCCGTTAACAACTATATGTTTGTGGGAAACTAACTGTCTGGCTTGACGGCGAGTTCTCGCAAAACCTAAACGGAAAATAGTATTGTCTAATCGAGATTCTAGATACTGTAATAGGTTTTCACCTGTTACCCCATCTTTAGCAGAAGCTTCTTCGTAAAGGTTACGGAATTGTTTTTCTAACAACCCGTAAGTGTATTTAGCTTTTTGCTTTTCTTCTAGCTGAATTGCGTATTCTGACTTTCGCTGAAATCTAGATCTACCATGCTGACCGGGGCCGTATGGTTTTCTTTCTAGTGCTTTGCTTGCGCCAAAGATTGGTTCTTTGAATCGTCGCGCTTTTTTTTGTTTCGGGCCTCTATATCTTGCCATTAGTCAATAATATTTACGTGTTTAAACTCTTCTGCGTTTTGGAGGACGGCAGCCGTTGTGTGGAATTGGTGTTTTATCGATAATAGAATTGACTTCCAATCCCATATTTGACATTGCACGCACAGCAGATTCACGTCCAGAACCAGGTCCTTTCACAAATACATCTACTTTACGCAGCCCCATTTCATGAGCTGCTTTCGCAGCTGTTTCTGCACTAAGTTGAGCAGCATATGGAGTATTTTTTCTTGAACCTTTAAATCCTTCCTTTCCAGCACTAGACCAAGACAGAACATTTCCGTTACTGTCAGTGATGGTAACTATTACGTTATTAAAGGTGGCTTTAACAAAAGCCATTCCATTAGGATCACTTACCTGCTTTTTCTTTTTCCGCTTGCTTGCAGCTGAAGTTACTTGTTTTTTTGCCATTTGAGTGCTTCCGTTAGCTTAATGAATTATTTCTTTTTACCCGCAACAGTGCGTTTTCTACCTTTTCTAGTACGCGCATTAGTTTGCGTACGTTGTCCACGAACAGGCAAACCTTTTCTGTGGCGCACCCCTCGGTATGAGCCTATCTCAATCAATCGGCGGATACTTCCATTAACTTCGCTACGTAATGCACCTTCAACCTTAATTTCGGTATCTAGTAGATTACGAATTGCGCTAACCTGATCGTCCGTCCAATCTTGAACTTTTGTATTTGGATCTATGTCCAACTGTTCAAGAATTTTAGCCGATGTTGTTCGACCAATTCCGAAGATGTAGGTTAAGCCAATGAGGCCTCTTTTCTGTTTGGGTAAGTCAACTCCTGCAATACGTGCCATATATACTTAGTATAGAATTATCCTTGTCGTTGTTTATGACGAGGGTTTTTCTTGTTAATTACGTACAGACGACCTTTTCGTCGTACAATTTTGTCGTCTGAACTTCTTTTTTTTACGGATGATCTGGTTTTCATGGTGAAACTCGATTATTTGTGACGATACGTTATTCTACCTTTACTTAAGTCATAAGGAGACATTTCAACTGAAACACGGTCGCCAGGTAAAATTTTGATGTAGTACATTCTCATTTTACCGGAAACATGCGCCAATATTTCGTGCCCATTTTCGAGTTTTACTCGGAATTGAGCATTGGGTAGTGCTTCTAAAATTTCGCCTTCTTGTTTAATTGGCTCTTGTTTAGCCATGATAAAATACGTTTTCTGGATTTTTCGATAGCTCAGCAATATAGTCAAAAGTACTTAGAATTTCAGCCTCTCCTTCTCGAACTACAATATCGTGTTCGAAATGAGCCGACAAACTTCCATCAGCACTAATTATTGTCCAGCCATCAGATAATGTTTTTACTTTCCATGTTCCCATGTTAATCATGGGTTCAATCGCAAGCGTCATACCCGATCGTAATCGTGTACCCTTGCCTTTCCTTCCATAATTTGGGACAGACGGGTCTTCATGCAATGACTTACCTAAACCGTGTCCTACCAAATCACGAACCACCCCATAACCTTCCTGTTCACAGGTTGATTGTATGGCGTGTCCAATGTCACCTAATTTGTTTCCATGGATTGCTTGCTCTATTCCACAATGAAGAGAATCTAATGTTGTTTGTAACAACTTCTTTACCTCATCATCTACTTCGCCTACTATGAAAGTGTATGCATGATCACCAAAGTAACCATTCTTTTCCACTCCACAATCCACAGAAACAATATCACCTTCCAAAAGCTTCCTGTCACTTGGAATACCGTGGACAACCTCTTCATTTACCGAAATACATAACGTAGCCGGAAATGGGTTTGATGAAGGACCGTAGCCTTTGAAAGCAGGTCTTCCACCTTGATCCGCGATAAAATCCTCAGCAATCCGATCTAATGTAGCAGTAGTAACACCTGGTTCAATTTTCTGAGCAATCTTACCTAAAGTTTGAGATACAATCAGCGTACTTTCACGCATCTTCTCAATTTCAGATTCAGATTTCAGATAAATCATGCCTAGGCATTCCTTTCGAAATCACATGCATGAGCTTACGCTCTTACATACGACGACTACGACCTTTTATCTTACCCGTTTTCATGAAGCCGTCATAATGACGCATCATTAAGTGGCTTTCTATCTGTTGGAGAGTATCTAGCGCAACACCTACAATAATAAGTAAGCTAGTACCTCCGTAGAATAGAGCAAATCCTGGAGTCACGCCAAAGTTGATTACAATGGCGGGCAGGATTGCCACAAAGGATAGGAAAAGAGATCCTGGAAGTGTGATTTTAGTTAAAATATTGTCAATGAACTCTACTGTGGACTTCCCTGGACGTACTCCAGGTATAAATCCACCTTGTCTTTTCATGGTATCTGCCATTTCCTTAGGATTGATGGCAATAGCCGTATAGAAAAATGTGAAAAACACACAGATCAAAAAGAATACTATGGAATAAAGCAATCCTGAGTAATCTACCGACCAAGAAGTCAGTAATTGAATAGTTTCATTTTCCGGGAAAAATGAACCAATTGTACTCGGTATGAACATAATTGACTGTGCAAATATAATGGGCATTACGCCTGCTGCATTTACTCGAAGTGGTAAATACTGAGTTGTGCCCCCATAAACTTTTCTGCCTACAACACGCTTAGCATATTGTACAGGAATTTTGCGTGTTCCCTGAGTTAGTAATACCACAGCAGCGATAATTAATACTAACACTGCAATCTCAATGACTACTAGAATCGCGTTTGCTTTCGTGGTTACTTCATTAATTAAGTTTGCTGGCAACACCGCAATAATACCAACCATAATTATGAGAGAAATTCCGTTACCAATTCCTCGATCGGTTATTCGCTCTCCTAGCCACATCACAAACACCGTACCTGCCGTTAAAACGATCACCGAGCTAATAGTAAAACCTAATTGCCCTATAACAATTGCTTGTGGAGAGGTCGCGATTAGATTGATAGAAAAAGCTATGGCTTGTAGTGCAGTAATTGCCACTGTTCCATAACGAGTAAGCCTAGTAATTTTCCGTCGTCCTTCTTCACCTTCTCGTTGCAATTTCTGAAAATAAGGAACTACTGCGCCCATTAACTGAATGATAATCGAAGCAGTGATGTATGGCATAATTCCGAGAGCAAAGACACCAGCTCGTGAAAACGCTCCTCCAACAAACATATCAAATAAGCCCAGTAAGCTGTTATTTGCTCCAGCTGTGGAAGCCAGCAAAGCAGATGCATCTACCCCAGGTAGGGTAATGTAGCTACCCATTCGATATACCATTAATATTCCGATTGTGTATAAGATTCGATTTCTCAAATCTTCAATCTTAAATATATTTCGGAAGTTTTCGATCAGACTCATGCGTCGTTAACTCAAGTGTTATTATGCTATAGTTACAGTACCACCAGCTTTCTCGACTTTTTCTTTAGCCGAACCACTCGCTGCATGAACTTCTATTTCAAATTTTTGTTCTAAGTCACCGCGACCAAGTAGCTTTACCTTTTCATTCTTATGTGCTAATCCGGCTGCAACTAAATCGGCAACTGTTATGGTAGTTTCAAGCTTGCCAGCATCTATATACTCGGCAATTGTACTAACATTGATTGGGCGGTGAGTGACTCTGTTGGGGTTTTTAAATCCAAATTTCGGCACTCTTCTTTGCAAGGGCATTTGACCACCTTCAAACCAAGCTCTCTGTGAGTATCCTGAACGTGATTTTTGGCCATTCATTCCACGACCAGATTCTTGGCCTTTACCAGAACCTTCACCACGACCAACACGTTTGCCTGGTTTTTTGTTTGCAGCAGGTGCTTTTAAGTTACTTAAATCCATAGTAGTTCCCTTTGGGTATTAACCTTCAAATACTTTGTTCATAGTAATCCCTCTTCTCTGAGCAACTTCGACGGGATCCGTTAAATCTTTTAATGCTTGGAAAGCAGCTTTCACCATGTTGTGCGGGTTTGAAGACCCTTGAGACTTAGATAGAATATTATGTACTCCAGCTACATCCAATAAATTTTTAACTGCTCCACCGGCAATTACACCAGTACCCTCAGAGGCAGGACGCAGTAATACCTTACCAGCACCAGCTTTTCCTACAACTTGATGATAGATACTACCACTCTTGGTTAAAGGAACTCGTATTAAATTTTTCTTGGCATTGTCGAAGCCTTTTTGGATAGCATCCGAAACCTCATTTGCTTTTCCTAAACCATGGCCAACGACACCATTTCCGTCTCCTACCACAACGATAGCATTAAAACTAAAACGTCGCCCACCTTTTACAACCTTAGAGACTCGATTCACATGAACCAATTTTTCTTCTAAGTTTAAGTTAGCAGCAGGTACTGATTGTTTTCTTCTTACTTTAGGCATTTCTATTTCCTTTCAATTAAAAGTCTAATCCAGCTTCGCGAGCAGCATCGGCAACAGCCTTTATGATACCGTGAAACTCATATCCACTGCGGTCATAAACTGCAGTTTTAATTCCTTTATCAAGAGCGATTTGAGCAATTGAAGCGCCCGCTTCTTTGCCACCCTCAACAGTCGATTTTGCACTAGAAGAACCAAGGGTTACTCCAGCTACATCATCTATTAGCTGCACATAAAGTTGTTTATTACTCTTATACACACTTATTCTTGGGCATTCAGGTGTACCAGATATTGTTGACCTGATACGCTTTCTTATTTTTGTACGTCGCTCTGTTTTAGCAATATTCTTATTCATATCAATATTCCTTATTTAGCAGCTGATTTACCGGCTTTACGTCTTATTTGTTCGCCTTGGTAGCGAATACCCTTCCCTTTGTAAGGCTCAGGCTTTCTGAAAGAGCGTATTTTAGCAGCCACTTGACCAACTAATTCTTTGTCTATTCCAGAAATAATCACAATTGGGTTTTTGGTAGATTTGGTATCTACTTCAAGTTCTATGCCTTCTGGTGGCACGAAGAAAATCGGGTGAGAATACCCTAAATTAAGTTCTAAAACACCATTGGTGATAGCTGCACGGAAACCGACTCCAATGATCTCTAACTTTTTGATGTAACCATCGGTTACTCCAACCACCATATTGTGGATTAGAGAACGATATAAACCATGTAATGCTCTATCTGTTTTAATATCAGATGCGCGCTTTACAACTAGTTCGGTGTCATTTTGTTCTAATTGAATGTTGGGATGTAGTTGCAATGAACTAGTCCCTTTTTGTCCCTTAACAGTAACCATATTGTCAGCACCTATGGTGAGTTCAATCTGATTGCTTAGTGGGATGGGTAATTTTCCTATACGAGACATGATATAATATCTTTATTAGTAAACGGTGCAAAGTACTTCACCACCCACATTCAACTTGCGGGCTTCTTTATCGGTCATTACTCCCTGAGAAGTAGAGAGTATCACAATACCCAAGCCATTTTTTGATCTGGGTACTTCGATAGATGAACTGTATTTTCTAAGACCAGGCTTTGATACGCGATCGATATCTCTAATGACTGGATGTCCGTATGAATCGTACTTCAAAAACATACGGATTAATCCTTGTTTGCCATCTTCAATATCGATGAACTTAGAAATATATCCTTTATCAACAAGGATTTTGGCCATTGCCCGCTTCAATTTTGATGCGGGTACATCCACTCTTCTGTGGCCAGCTTGTTGAGCGTTACGGATGCGTGTTAAAAAATCTGCTATTGGATCATTCATAGTTATTACCAGCTTGCTTTTCGTATTCCTGGGATTTTTCCTTGCGATGCAAGTTCACGGAATTTAATCCGAGAAACTCCATACTGTCCTACATAACCTCGTCCTCTGCCAGTTAAACTGCATCGATTTCGAACACGTGTGGGACTAGCATTACGCGGTAATTTTTGCAAACCTTCGTAGTCTCCAGCTTCCTTTAAAGCTTGACGCCTCTCAGCGTATTTGTCTACGGTTAGTTTTCTTTTTTCGTTTCGTGCTATCCAGGATTTCTTAGCCATATTAATACTTATTATATATTCTTGAAGGGCATTCCGAAGTGCTTAAGCAATGCATAAGCTTCTTCATCGGTTTCTGCACTTGTTACAAAAGTAACATCCATTCCGTGCATTTTGGTCACTTTATCGGTGTCAATCTCAGGGAATATTGTGTGCTCTTTAATACCCATGGTATAGTTTCCGCGACCATCAAAGCTCTTATCAGGTACTCCTTGAAAGTCACGTGTTCTAGGTAGTGCTAGGGTTACAAGTCGATCTAAAAATTCGTACATGATACGTCCTCTTAGAGTAACCTTACATCCTATTGGCATACCCTCACGTAATTTGAAATTAGAAATCGACTTTTTGGCTTTAGTTGTAACTGGTTGTTGTCCTGTTATCAAAGCCATATTTGAAACGATAGTATCCAAGACTTTTTTGTCCTGTATAGCTTCACCTACACCCACATTCAGCACAATTTTCTCCAATTTTGGCACTGCCATAATATTGGTGTATTGAAACTCTTCTGTGAGTTTAGAGATGATCTCGTCTTTGTAAATTGTATATAATCTTGAATCTGCCATTTTATAAACTCAACTATTTGTCGATTAATTCTCCACTCTTTTTAGAGTAGCGAACCCAACGAGTTTTACCGTTCTCTTCCACCTGCTTGCGTCCAATTCTAGTAGGTTCATCCGTAGTTGGATCTACTACCATAACATTGGAGACATGTATGGAGGCTTCTTTATTCACACGTCCACCTTGTTGATTTTCTTGTGAAGGTTTTTCGTGGTGCGTTCGAACGTTCACCCCTTCAACCAGTACTCTTTGCTTTTCTGGGAAAACCATGAGTACACGAGATTGATAACCTTTTTCACGTGAAGGTTGTCCTTTGGCACTTGTAATAGCCTTGGTAAGGGCAACTGTGTCACCCTTCTTTACGTGTAATTTGTTTTGTTTGTTCTTTTTTCGAGACATTATTCTGTTCTTTTAAAGTACTTCAGGTGCAAGAGACACGATTTTCATGTAGCTTTTTTCACGCAATTCACGTGCTACAGGACCAAATATCCGTGTACCTACTGGTTCCTGATCTTTGTTGATCACTACTGCTGCATTTTCATCAAATCGTATATATGAACCATCTCTTCTTCGATATTCTTTTTTGGTACGTACGATTACAGCTTTTATCACATCACCTTTTTTTACGTTTCCACCAGGCGTTGCCGTTTTAACTGACGCAGAGATGATATCACCAACACGTGCGTAGCGTCTTTTGGAGTCTCCAAGAACTTTAATACACATTATTTTCTTGGCACCGCTGTTGTCAGCTGTTTGTAGGATTGTTTGAGTCTGGACCATCTTTCTATATAAAGTTGTTCGTTACTTAGCTTTTTCAACGATTTCAACCAATCTCCAAGACTTGTTCTTAGACAGTGGTCTTGTCGACATAATTCGTACCGTGTCACCAATGTTAGCATCATTATTCTCGTCGTGAGCCATGAGCTTACTGGTTTTTGTAATAAACTTACCATAAATCGGGTGCTTAACCTGTCGATCTACAGCAACGGTTATACTTTTTTGCATTTTGTTACTGACCACTCTTCCGATTCTTTCACGGCGTTGTGCTCTTTCTACAGTCGTTTGCGCTTGTTCTGCCATTTTTCTTCCTAGTAATTATTAAGCACTTTTTTGAGTGATTACAGTATGTAATCGTGCAATTTCTCTGCGTATTTCTTTTATACGAGCAGGATTTTCTACCTGCCCAGTAACAGACTTAGAGAAGGCTAATTTTTGTAGTGTAGTCTTCTCATCGTTGAGGCGAGCCTTCAACTCTGCTATGCTTAAATCTCTTAATTCGTGTGCTTTCATGATTTTTATTCGTTAAATGCTAAGAATGCATTACCCGTT
>CALKOA010000010.1 GCA_938091655.1 uncultured Balneolaceae bacterium
CGTGATGTACAAACCCTAGCCCACGAATTGGGTCATGGAGTACACCAATACCTATCCAGGAAACAAGGTGCCCTTCAAGCCAGTACACCCCTAACGACCGCAGAAACGGCCTCGGTATTTGGTGAAATGTTGGTATTCCAACGCCTACTAAAGCAGTTGGACGATCCAATGGAGGAACTAGCCTTGTTAATGGGTAAAATAGATGATACCATCGCGACTGTATTCCGGCAAATTTCTATGAATCGATTTGAAGAAGCCATGCATACGGCGCGGCGAGAAGAGGGAGAACTCACTACAGAGCGGTTTTCTGAACTTTGGAATACCGAGCAAGAAAAACTCTATGGAACATCGGTTGAATTGACTCCGGAATACCGTCATTGGTGGTGTTATATTCCACACTTCTTGCACACACCAGGCTATGTATATGCCTACGCTTTTGGTGAGTTACTGGTGCTGGCTTTATATGAAGAATATCAGCATAAGCCGGAAGGTTTTGCAGATCGTTATTTGTCCTTGTTAGAAGCAGGGGGGTCTGAGTGGCCGCATGAGCTAATTGCACGTATGGGGCTGAATATACAAGACCCTCAATTCTGGCAAAGAGGATTGGCTTCTTTTGAACGCATGATACTCCGAGCCGAAGAGTTATACGCACAGGTGCAAAATCAATAGCAAAATAAAGAGGTGAATGTGAGTGTTTTACACACTATCTTAAGCAAAATTACCCCTACATGAGTTTAGACCGTCAAGAAAAAGCATTACGTGAATTCAAGCAAATAATTGCTGATTTAGTGCATTTATTGCGCGCTTCAACTGGTTCTCAGTTAGCCTATATGTGCTGGGTTAACCAATCTAGACAGCAGTTTGTATGGGAAACACACAGTACTCGCCTAAGTAATGTTATGTTCAAAGATCGAGTGAACTTTCACCATCATTTCCTCGACGACTATAAGGAGCTTGATGAGCTCATTAAGCTGCGCATTGGAGAGGATATTTCAAAAGGAAAACTGGGGCATTATTTCAGTGTGGTACACGCAAAAAGTATGTTGATAATTCCTTTTATAAACAAAGGGGAAACGGTTGGGCTTACGGTGCTTGAATCTGATCAAGACTTGAAAGAAGAGTCCTTGCTCGATGCTATCTATTCCTACAACAATGCGATGGTTAATGTGCTGGATACCTACCTTGAAGTCGTAGATTTGCACGAGCAGCAAAAAGAATGGGAGGAATACGAGGAATCTCTTGCAAATGTCCATTCGCGCTTGAACAAAGTGGAAGTGATCACTACTTGTTTGGATGAAATGCAATTCTTATTACCAAATGGTGGGGTAAGTTTCCTATGTGCCGCTATGGACCACTGGACTCTTGCACTTAATGCCAAATTTGCAAAAAATGCACCTTATGTGGGGCTTGGTGTGGATGACAAAAGCAGTGTACGGGATGCTTTGGAGAGAGGAATGCCTGTGTTTAATATGCACTTTAACTCAAATCCTAAGTTGGTATCCGCGTATGAATCCAGAACCGAAGGTGCAAGCTATGTGTTGCCATTATTAGTCCATGATCGTCGTCAGGGAGCCTTTATTGCCTATGACAAAGACCCGCTTAGCTTCAAAGAATCTACTAAGCATAAGTTGGCCAACTTGGCTCGAGTTGCAGCGCTACAATTACAAAGCAACACGCGCAAATCCACCATGGATGAAGATATTTTCACTGAAAAATATGAAGCTTTGGTCACAGAACTTTGGGAAAAATCTGTGGAGCATGAATTGTACCGTTTACGCACCGAGCCAGAACGTCATACCTGGATGGGGCTCGTAACGTTGGAGGATCTTTCCTCATTTCGAACTCGCTTTAGAATGGAAGAGCTTCAAAGAATGCAACGAGATATCGTGCGTTTTTTGAATCCTTACCGATTTCAGCAGAAAGGTTATATCGGGTTTCAATCTGATTATGTCTATAGTTTCATGCTTCAAAGCAACAAAGAATCGGCCTTAGAAGAATGGGTAGAGCAAACCCGCTCCAAAGTTGCTCATGGTTTAAAACTGAGTTCAGGAATGAACATAACGGTTTCCTTTAAATTTGGTGCGGTAAAATTAAATGCTGAATACCCAAACGCTTACGAAGTGCTAAGTTTAGCCAAACAACAGCTTACCGAAGTAGTGAAGGCTGAGCAAGAACACCTCCAGGTGTATTAATGAAACGGGTTATTTTATTGATTGTGGATGGTTGGGGCATTGGGGCTCAGGAAGACGCCATTGAATACGGAGACCAATTGGCTCACACAATGGGGCATGTTAGCGAAGAGACCATGCTTAGGCTACCCAACTTTGAAAGAATGGGTCTAGGCAATATCGCTACTCTTGCTAGTATACCACCAACATCATCTCCCATAGCTAGTTATGGCAAGCTACGCGAAAAGTCTAGTGGCAAAGATTCCACAACGGGGCACTGGGAGCTGGCAGGACTTGTACTCGATGCCCCTTTCCCTACCTATCCAAAAGGCTTTCCATTAGAGTTGATCCAATCTTTTTGTGATGAAATTGGTAAAGCTGGTGTATTGTGTAATTCCCCGTATTCTGGGACCAACGTCATTGCAGATTTTGGGACTGAGCACATAGAAACAGGATTCCCTATTGTATACACTTCCGCTGATAGTGTATTTCAGATTGCTACCCATGAAGACATAGTTCCAATCGAAACCCTGTATGAATGGTGTGATTGGGCTAGGAATAACTTATTAGTCGGCGAACATGAGGTAGGGAGGGTAATTGCAAGGCCATTCAAAGGTGAAGCACCATTATTCGAACGAATTTCGCATAAAAGGCACGACTGGTCAGCAACTCCACCTAAAAATCATCTAGTGACTGAATTAAAAAATAGAGGACATAAGACCGCATCTATAGGTAAAGTGGCCGATTTATTTAATGGTGAAGGATTCGATTTTTTGTATCCGACAAAAGGAAATACCGAAGGCATCGAGCAAATTATTAAGCGTTTAAGAGCCAATAAAGAAGACTTTCTATTCATAAACCTCATTGACACCGATCAGTTATATGGTCATAGGCTAGATCCAGTGGGGTATGCAGAGGCACTTATGGAAATTGATTCGGCCCTTCCCACAATAATGGATGAGCTGACTGGCGAAGATCTCTTGATTATAACAGGAGATCACGGGAATGACCCATGTGTCCAAAGTACCGATCATACAAGGGAGTTTGTACCCGTACTGCTTTATGGTAAAGGTACATCTGCTAGAGCCCTAGGGGTTCGAGATGGGTTTAGCCAAGTGGCGGTCAGTATAATGGACTTTTTCGGCTATGAAAAAACTTTTGGGTCGGAAAGTTTATTGTAAAAATAGCATGACAATAACTGTATTTAAGGCTACAAAAGAGTGAATTTTTTCCGTATATTTAAAGTTGCCTAGATTGTAGAGTTAGTATTGTATTGCTATTCGCAACATCTTCGCACCTTGTAGGCGCATTTGAAACATTATTCATACTCCTACAACTTTTCTGAACAATTCGAATTAAACTAAATTATTGTGGCAAAAAGCTCTGGTATTTCTACCCGTGAATCTGAATCACTCGATCGCTATTTACATGAAATTGGTAAAGAAAAACTAATTACACCGGATGACGAAGTTCGTCTAGCAAAAGAGATTCAAAAAGGCAGCCAAAGAGCACTCGAAGATTTAACCAAAGCCAATTTACGATTTGTGGTTTCTGTTGCTAAGCAATACCAGAACCAAGGTTTGTCACTTGGTGATTTAATTAATGAAGGGAACCTAGGTCTGATTAAAGCGGCCAAAAGGTTTGATGAAACTCGCGGATTCAAGTTTATTTCGTATGCTGTTTGGTGGATTCGTCAGTCAATTCTACAAGCTTTAGCGGAGCAAAGTCGTATTGTTCGATTGCCCCTAAACCGAGTCGGTGCCCTCAACAAAATAGGGAAAGAACTTTCTAAGTTGGAGCAAGAATATGAGCGTCTACCATCAGCTCACGAACTAGCGGAAAGTCTAGAAATGACCGTAGGTGAAGTAGCAGACACCTTGAAAATATCCGGTCGCCACCTTTCAATGGATGCTCCATTTGCTCAAGGAGAAGACAATCGATTGCTCGATGTACTTGAAAACGAAGAAATTCCCAATCCCGACTTCGAACTTATGGGCGAGTCCCTTAAAGTTGAAATCGAGCGAGCACTTTCTAAACTAACCAAACGAGAAGCAGAAGTAATCCGTCTCTACTTTGGTATTGGCCGTGAACATTCCCTAACCCTTGAAGAAATTGGCGAGCGATTTGATTTAACCAGAGAACGAGTTCGTCAAATCAAAGAAAAAGCTCTCCGTAAATT
>CALKOA010000011.1 GCA_938091655.1 uncultured Balneolaceae bacterium
AAAACTACCGCATGCCACTCGCAGAGCTATCACCGAGATGGAAGACGACGCGATTTATTACCGCAGACCCGAAGTAGATTAACCCATGCTCTCCGGGAAACACATCCTTCTCGGGGTGACCGGAGGTATAGCGGCGTATAAAGCGGCATACTTAGTACGTGCTCTCCAAAAAAAAGGAGCTCTCGTGCGGGTAATAATGACTCCCGCTGCTACCAGATTTATAGGAGAAGAAACCTTTTCTGCTCTAACTGGTCATGAAGTGGGGGTACATACCTTTGTGCAAGACGATATCGATAAAACATCCACAAAAGGTAATCATTCGTCTAAGGATGACATGACAGAACTAGTCCATAATCCTTGGACACGCCACATTCAATGGGGCGAATGGGCAGACTTGTTTGTAATTGCTCCATGCACGGCCAATACCATCGCAAAAATTTCCAACGGCAATTCCGATAATTTACTAACCGCTGCTGTACTGGCCTCTAGGGCACCCCTACTGATCTGCCCCACCATGGATGGGGAGATGATGAATGCCCCTGCTACTGCACACAATCTTGAACTCCTAAAAAGTCGTGGAATTCATCTTCTAGAACCCGAGGAAGGATACTTGGCCAGCGGGCTCACCGGCAAAGGGCGATTACCCGAGCCCGATGATATTGTAGCGCACATTGAAACACTACTGGATGCAAAAAAAGGACCTCTATACGGAAAGAAAATAGTTGTTACTGCAGGGCCTACACGTGAATTTATTGATCCGGTCCGGTTTATTTCGAACCCAAGTTCGGGTAAAATGGGACTCGCAATGGCAAAAGCAGCACACCGATTAGGGGGGCAAGTTCATTTGGTACATGGCCCTATTTCGCTGTCTATCCCAGAGGGTATTTACAGCTATAGTGTTGTTTCCGCACAGGACATGTTTGAACAAGTGAAAGCACTTCATCCAGCCGACATTTTCATTAAAGCAGCAGCAGTATCAGATTTTAGACCCACCACTCAACACGATCACAAAGTAAAAAAGGCACAAGGAGAGTCCCAAGTTTCCTTAGCGTCTACCCCAGACATTCTTCAATGGATAGGAGATCATAAACCACCACACACCATAAGTATTGGCTTTGCAATGGAAACTACTGATTTACTAGAACAAGCCAGAGCCAAACGAACTAGGAAAAATGCCGACTGGATTGTAGCCAATTATATTGGAACCCATCAACAAGGCTTCGCAAGTGACTATAATTCAGTGACCTTAGTCGGAGATGGTGTAGAGGAATCGTTCGAAGGACCTAAAGATGACTTGGCTATGAGCCTACTGCGTAGTATATTTTTGAGCTAATTTATCCCTCATGAATAAAAAAGTAGTCCTGGTTCTTCTCCTTACTTTAGCTTGTCTTAGCACTGCTTATTTACTCATATCCACCCCTACCACCACTCCTATGCGTATTACCTCGCAGGAGCAATTAGACGAATTAATACAGCAGGGGCTTCAAGAACAAGGTGTTTCAAAGAACCATTACCGAGTCTATACGGCCGTTCAGGATTCCCTATTTACCCGTAAAGTATATCAAATCGATACCCCTCCTGGATTTTCAAAGACAACCCTACACTATGAATTGCACAGGCTGTTGGCAAATTATGGGGTTCAACTACCTGGAAAAGTCCTCTTCCCGGAACAAGATGTACACCTTTATGTGATGGCCAATGGCACCATACACCGAACCTTGCGAGTCCGAACCAATCCTGATTTAATCCCTTCCCCAGATTCTACCCGTACCAATCAGCCCAGCTCAACAGACTTATGAAAGATCGTAGTGGACTACTGAAACGACTAGAACTCAAAGAATATCCACAACCCGAAGTTTGGTCACTTCGCCACCCCATTCTTTTGTGCCATGGCTTTGGAGCCATTGGGTCTTTAGTAAAACCCTCACCATTACACGATCCATGCATGTGGATGCGAGAACACGGACTTTGGGCCTTTGCCCCCAACATAGTCCCCTATGCTCCGATTGAAGTCCGCGCTCGAAGTTGGGCACGCATTATCACCGAACTAAGCCAGCGGCATTCAATAGCAAAGTTCAACGTAATTGCCCACAGTATGGGTGGGCTAGATATGAGATACGCCCTTGCCCATTTAGGCATAGAAGAAAAAGTCGCTTCACTAACCACTATTGCCACTCCACATAAAGGGACCTATCTTGCTGATTTTGTTCGAAACACTCCGGAAGTGCTATCCGAACGCATTGGAGATATAGTGGACTGGTTTGCAGATAATGTGTATATCAAAGAGCGTAACGATGCTTTTGGTTCGGTTGAACAATTGACTCGCACCTATGTACAAGAACACTTCAATCCAAGCACTTCCGATCCTATGAATATTCCACTTTTCTCCTATTCAGCAGCTGTGGGAAAAGGCACTAAGGACTCTTTAAATCCCGTCTTCCTGTTCCAAAACAATCTAATCCATGAAAAAGAAGGTCCGAACGATTCCTTTGTTTCGGTTGAAAGTGCGCAATGGGGTGAGCATTTAGGTACCATTCGCCTATCCCATTTAAACCAGATTAATGTTCAGGTAGGAACCAAAGAAGCAAAAAAGAGATATCTAGAATTTTGGACGGGGGTAATCAGGCACCTAAAGAGCCGTGATCTTTAAATACTATCCTAGGACTATACCATTAAATAAAGCGACCGGCAGAATGAGCTGAATAGTCCCATGCAAATCTTAGGTTCAGGACTCTACGCTTTGCTTCATTTCGTTGAGTAAGTCATAATCGGTTAAGTCATACTGAATAGGTGTGACTGCAGCGTAACCCTGATTAAGTAACTGTATATCTGCGTCCGGCGAGTTATCCAATAATTCAAATTTTCCTGTTAACCAGTAATATGGACGTTCTAATGGATCTTTGCGCCCTTCGTACTCCTCAACATACCGCGAATCAGCCATCTTCGACCACTTTAGCCCCTTAAATGGACCCGATGGGGCGTTTATATTAAGGGTTACCCCTTTTGGCAGACCTTTATTAAGTACGTGACTTATCATTAATCGAGCTGCTGCCATGCATCCACTTAGGTCTGCGTCATTGTTGTAATCTGTACAAGAAACGGCGATAGATGGATAACCTAACACAGTGCCCTCTGTTGCAGCACTTACCGTACCAGAATACAACAAATTAATACCCGCATTGCTCCCATGGTTAATTCCACTCAGCACCAAATCAGGCTTTTCCTCCAAAAGTTGATCATGAGCCAATTTTACACAATCCGCTGGGGTCCCTGTTACTGAAAAGCCCTCAATATCATCAACCACTTTTATCCGATTGGCTCGTAATGGGTCATGAATGGTAACGGCATGTCCAACCGCACTTTGCTCTCTATCTGGAGCTACCACCACTACCCGCCCAAACTCGGTAGCCACTCGCGCGAGTGCTTGAATCCCTTTTGAAAAAAAACCATCGTCATTGGAGACTAATATATAAGGTGTAGATTTAGGCATATTGCTCATTTTCATTGGGGAAATCTTTGTTTTTAACATCTTCAACGTACTCTTGAACGGCCTCAGTCATTACCGATTCTACATCGGCATAACGTCGTAAAAAGCGAGGTGAAAAATTCTTGTTCATCCCCAACATATCATGCACCACCAATACCTGACCGTCACACTCCTGCCCGGCACCTATACCAATAGTGGGTATGTGTAGTTGCTTGGTTACCTGAGCCGCAAGAGTCGATGGAATTTTTTCTAGAACCAAAGCAAAAACACCTGCTTCTTGTAATTTCTGTGCATCCTCGAGTAATTGGTCGGCCTCTGCCTGCTCTTTGGCTCGGACTTTATAGGTGCCGAACTGATAAATAGATTGAGGAGTTAATCCCAGATGCCCCATGACTGGAATTCCCGCATCTACAATTTTTTTAACGGTGTCTGTGATACTTCGACCACCTTCCAGTTTTACCGCATGCGCACCGGCCTCTTTCATGAGACGGCCAGCATTAGTAAGAGCCTCTTTTGGAGTAACTTGATAACTCATAAATGGCATATCGGCGATGACCAGTGCCCTATCCACCCCTCGAACCACACATTGAGTATGATAGATCATGTGATCCAAAGTAATGGGTACGGTGGTTTCATTTCCTGCCATTACATTCGAAGCGGAATCTCCAACAAGTATAACATCGATACCTGCGGTATCAATTATTCTAGCCATGGTGAAATCATAGGCAGTAAGCATAGAAATCTTCTCTCCCCTCTGTTTCATTTCAACCACCGTTTGGGTGGTTACTTTGACCGGATTTGGGGTGGAGTGTCCGGCAGTGGTTTCGCTGCTATTACTTGTTTGAGTGCTCATAACAATAAGGGTAGATTATTCGCCTGTTTTCTCGACTAGGGCAGCTGAGGCCTCTAGTTCACAACAAATTTGCCCATCAACGGTAGCTTTACCTTTCATGGTAACAAAATTACGTCGCATATTGCCTAACTCGACCTCAAGAACCAATTGATCACCAGGAACTACTTGACGACGAAATTTACAGTTATTAATTCCAGTAAAGACCATTAAACTATTGGCTGGATCATCCACTTTTTCGGTCATTAATAAAATAGCTCCTGCTTGCGCCAAAGCCTCCACCTGTAATACCCCTGGCATAATAGGTTGACCTGGAAAGTGACCGTTAAAAAACTCTTCATTTACCGTCACATTTTTGTAGGCTTTAATAGAATTTTCAGTTTTTTCAACCACTCGATCTACCAAAAGGAAAGGATACCGATGGGGGATAATTTTTTTTATGTCTTCAATAGTCATCTTACTCCTCAATTTTTAAAAATAGTTATTCAGCAACAACTCCAAGATAAATGTACGATATTCCACCGGTGAGCGAAATAGCTTTACGGGTAGCAAACATTTTAGACTCATCCATTAAGCTCAAAAATTTATCACCTGCGGGAAAAGCCGCACTCGTTTTAGGCAAATACGTATAGGCATCCCGATTTCCACTAAGCCACCCACCCACGGTCGGCATAATGTGCTGGGAATAGAGCTCATAAGGAAACTTCATTAACCCTTTAGGCTGACCAAACTCTAAGACAACCACCTTCCCTCCCGGTTTTACTACTCGAGCCATTTCTCTAAGGGCTTGTACAGGGTCATCTACGTTACGTATTCCAAATGAAATACTTGCCAGATCGAATCGATTATCTTCATAGGGTAAATCCATGGCATCAGCCACCTCAAAATCAATCTCCAAACCTTCCTTTTTAGCCTTATCGGGAGCAGGCTCAATCATTGGCGCACAAAAATCTGTTCCCAATACATATCCTTCAGGTCCAACCGCCTTCTTAAATGCAATTGCTAAATCACCAGTACCCGTAGCGCAATCCAGCACACTTTGCCCTGCAGCAACACCAGATTCTGCAATAGTCCTGTTCCTCCACACATGATGAATACCAAAAGAAAGTACCGTATTCACCCGATCATAATCGGAAGCAATATCGGCAAACATGGAACGTACTTTTTCACTCATAAGCTTTTACCTAAGGCCTATTACAGGCGGATTTGTTGATGAATAGACAAACAATATACGTAAAAACTACGCATCAAGCCCGAAAAGTGCACTAAGCTAAGTGCTCGGTAATATGCAGTTCTATAGGCGTAAATCCCCGCCCATCCCATCCAATTTTATAAATAGCTCCATTGCTATGCTCGATTTCATCCATCTGCTCCAAACCGTAACCCAACCATACCGATAATAAAATTCGTATCAAACGTCCGTGAACAACCAGTACTACCTTCTCGGGCTTTCTTCCCTCGGACTCATTACCCCTCAAAACTACGTCATTAACATAACCATTAGCCCGCGAATACACCTGCTCAGGATGTTCTCCTTCCTGAACCGGTATGCTCGTCTGGCCAGATCTCCACTGCTCCTGTAATTCAAAAAGGTAGGGCAAATAGTCCGCCACATATGCTCCTTCCAATATCCCAAAATCCATTTCATCCAGATGAATACTCGAAATGATTTGGAGATTCTGTGCATGAGCCAAAGGCGCAGCGGTCTGTGCTGTGCGCTTCAAACTACTGCAATACAATCGGTCAATAGTCGCCGCGTCCATCTCAAAATACCGCGCAACCGCCTCAGCCTGCTTTCTCCCTACTTCATTCAATCCGGCGTCTATTCCCCTACCCTGAAATCGTTGGCTTGCATTGTAATCGGTCTGTCCATGTCTGACTAAGTAAAGAATGGTCCTGGTTGATGCTTCCTGCATAGGATAATAGAATAGATTTAGTTCTTTTTGCGGGTTTTATGGTAGTTGGCCAAACGAATAAACTCGTCCTGCATAGCCTTTAGATTACCTGTTAACAAACCTTCTTTATACCCGTAGCGAATCAACACCATATTAAGTATCCGGTCCGTAATCGCTGTAGTGTCTTTCTTGCTAAAACGAGTATGTAATAAATGAAAAGCCATAGCAGCTAAACCAGTTTTAATGATTAAGAAGCTTCCTACTAAGGTGGTTATTTCAAGTGAGGAAAGTGCTAATTGTCCCCAAGCCTCAGGAGCAACTGAATCATAAGCGAGACCCACTATAAAAACACCATACAACAGTGCATCCTCACAAATCCACCGAATAGCTGGATATGCCCATGGATAAATCAAAGCCGATAGCTGAGTTCTCCAGAATACATAAAAGCTCAAGCCCAACACCAGGCTCAATAACTCCGGGAGGGAACTGTAAACAAGTAGCATAAAAACCAGAACAGGAAACTGCTCTCTACTTCTAAGCCAGTCGTCAGCCACTCGGACCAAATGTTCCAGCGAATAACGCTTCAATAATCCAGGAACATAGCTTTCGAGGCCCTCTCTAGTCATTGTATACCAGTTGCCAAAGCTAGTTCGAAAACCGCCCGGCAATTCTACTAATTCCCATTTACCTTTCTTTCCTTGATCAGACATGATCCAAAAATAGCTAATATCAAACTTAGGTGTTGGGACTTTACCCAGAATTATTCTACTGCTTTTGGAAACAGCTGAGATTTGAGCTTAGGCAAAATTTAATCAAAACGAGCACAAACTAAGCCATGGCTAGAGTAAATAGATAGGTTTTTTTAAAGCCTAGGGATTTCAGAAATCGCCACAAGGCGAAACAAGTAGAGCCTGTGGTATAGACGTCGTCCATGATGAGAATAGGCCTGTTGATCCAATCATATACACTTGGACATGCAAGCCTGTAGACCCCTTCCATATTGAATCTTCTCTCATTTTTACTAATATGTACTTGATTAGTCCTTGAAGCTCTTCGCGCTATGCTACCTTCCCGAAGTATAGACAACGGGATCGCTGCTATCCAACCCTCAGCTATACTATAACTTTGATTATATCCTCTAGAATTTCGTCTCTGCTTAGAAATAGGGACTGGCACCACTAGGGGTTGTTCTAGCATAAGTTCTCTGTATTTATTTGGGTGGGCTTGTTGAAACAATTCGGCTGCTGCCCGGCCCAAATCCACCCCAATATCATAGGCTGCTTTATGCTTTAAACGATGCATTAAGCGCTGTATCAAATGTGCTTCATCATATTTCCAACAGGCAATCTGCCATTCAACACCTTCAGGATACATCCCTTTTTTAGGTTCCGGGTAAATCCGAGCTAACTCATTTAGAATACAATACCTACAAATCTCTTTTGCGGCACCCAATAGTCGAATTCCACAATTCTGACAGTGTACTGGAAAAGCCCAGAGGTTGTTCTTCTTGTCAGGTACTTCTGCCTTTTTTCTTGTAGTAAACATAGTCATGTTTAACAGGTATAAAAATAGATTCGTAGATTATTTTTTGGTCGCTAATTCCCCTAAATTACCATAGATGCTCTATTGGGTCTATATTTGATTCTATATTTGGGGATGCATGAGGTATACCACCTATGTAGAGCAATCAGATAAGAAATCATTACATGCTATATTATGGCCTTAGGAAAAGACTTAGCCGAAATTAGAGAAGAACTAGGTGTTGATACTGATGAAATTCAGGGCTTGACCAAATTATCTTTTGAAATTATCGCAGAAATTGAATCGGACGCTATTTTCAATTCGGAAATTTACAACGATGCATACATAAGGAACTTTGTACGGAGCTATGCCCGTGGATTAAAAATTAAGGAAGCCGTCATTTTACGAGCCTTAGATGCCATGGAAAAAGGAAGTTACGACCATGGTATATTTAAAGAAGCTGGAGCCCCTAATCCAACAGATCCATTTGGTAGAGAGGAAAGAAAACGCAATTTAGAAGAAGAATCAGCCCCAAAAAAGGCCCCTATACGAACCGAACTTAATTATGACGCCAAAACGAAAGTAGAAGCAAAAAATAAAGCATTGGCAGATGAAGAAGCTAAGGAAGTAATAGATAGCGAGATTAGTTCTAAAAAAGCCACGGACAAGTTAAGTTTGACGGATGCTAAGGAAGCCGATACCACGGAAGAGCCTGACACCAAAGTTGAACCCACTGATCAATCAGAAGACCTTTCCAAGGAGACAAAGGAAACTCTAATTCGCGAAAAGGCTCCTTCTGAGAAGCCGCCTACTTCGTCCACTAAATCGGCAGATAAAGTGAATTGGGCGCAAATGGGTAAACGGTTCAATACCCAACAAGAGTCCAAAAATAATGTTGTGCTTATCACAATACTAGCGATAATTACCGTGAGTTTACTCGTATTCGGTTTTTTATACAGAAGCACGATTTCCAGCTGGTTTGCTGGATTTTTTGAAGCCCCTTTAGAAAGTACGGAAGAGATTACTGACCTTAATTCAAATAACATAATCATCGCCGATTCTTTAGCGGATAATAACTTAAGCGACAACGCTACCCGTTCAAGCCAAGATTCCGAAATCACAGGGACAACTACTGAGGTTGAGCAACAAAATCCTAGCTCGGAAGTAAATGAGTCTCAAAGTGTGAACGCGGATGGATTAGCCCAAGCAGAAATAGCAACTCTTGATTCGATTGCACTGCAAAATTTGGCTCAATTTCCTGATACACTAACTATTGTGATTTACGCTGCCTATGAAAAGTTAGATCCAGTAAGAGTAGGCAGTGACTTAAGAGAATCTATTTTTCCACTATGGATGGAACAAGGAGATGCATACTATTTCGATTTTATTGAGGAAATCACCATTAGAGGTCAGTTCAGCAGAATGCTTATCATATTCAACAATAACGTTATTGAGGCGCCTTTAGAACGATTTTCAGGAACTCAAGAAAACACCGTTCGGCTCTCTCGTGAGCGCTTAGCTGCGGCGGAATTTGAAGCAAAACCAGAATTGGTTCTACCCGATGGTATATCCGAACCCGACTCCATTGTATATGCGATAGATTTTTAATCAATAGACGAACTCTATGATTCTGCTTGCTAAGATCACTTGAGTAATGCGCTCAACAAGAAACACACGAATTCATGGCTGAAAAACGCGTACTAGAACTTAGAAAATTACTTCAGCAGGCCAACGAAGCCTATTACGATCAGGCTACTCCTTTTATGAGTGATCAACGCTACGATGAATTACTTAGCGAATTAACCCGTCTTGAGAAGCAATATAATCTAGAAGATCCTCAATCTCCCACTGCTCGTGTTGGTGGCGCCGTATCCTCCACCTTTACAACGGTTATACACCCAACTCCACTCTTGAGTTTAGATAATACCTACAACGAAGAAGAACTAAATGAATTTGACGCTCGCGTACGCAAAATTTTAGGCCACGATTCATTTAGCTATCTGGTTGAACTTAAATTTGATGGGGCCTCGATCCGTCTACGCTACGAAAGAGGAGCATTGGTTCTTGGTGCCACTCGTGGTGACGGACAGCGAGGGGATGATATCACAAAAAACATCCGCACCATACAAGATATTCCCCTTTTTCTCCAGGGAAACCCACCGGCGGTAGTAGAAGTTAGAGGCGAAGCTTTCATGGAAAAAAAAGCCTTTGCGCGACTAAATAACTACCGTGAAGAAGCTGGATTAAGCGTTTTTGCAAACCCTCGCAACTCAACAGCCGGCTCATTAAAAATGCAAGATCCTAAAGAAGTAGCTCGCCGGCCCATTAGATTTTTTGCTTTCGATTTACTGTTCGAAGATGGAATCGATCGTAATCAAGATCAAAAATTAGCCCTCATTAAAAAATATGGTCTACCTGCTAATGAGTTCCCTACCCTTTGTGAATCCATAGAACAGGTGCATAAAACCATTCAGGTACTCGATCAAATCCGACATGAGTTACCGTACGAAACGGACGGAGTTGTCATTAAAGTGAACGAAGAAGCTCTACGTGAACAGCTTGGAAGCACCTCTAAATTCCCACGTTGGGCTATTGCGTATAAATTTCAAGCAGAACAAGCTATCACCCGAATTAACGACATTAGCTTGCAAGTAGGTCGACTGGGTACCATAACTCCTGTTGCCGAATTAGAACCTGTCTCATTAGCTGGAACCACAGTAAAAAGAGCCTCCCTCCATAACGAAGAAGAAATTCAGCGTAAGGACATTCGTATTGGAGATCAAGTAAAAGTCGAAAAAGCGGGTGAAATTATTCCACAAGTTGTGGAAGTTGTTACCACTCAAACAGAGCGAGCTACCCCTTACCACTTTCCTACAAACTGTCCTGCTTGTCAAGCTACCCTTATTAAGTATGATGGAGAAGTAGCGTGGAGATGTGTTAACCTTCAGTGTCCACCTCAAGTCCGAATCAAAATTGAACATTTTGCTTCTAGAGATGCCTTGGATATAGATGGCCTTGGAGAATCGATGATTGACCTACTTGTTAAAGAAGGACTCATTGCACATTATGCCGATTTGTATACCCTTAAAAAAGAAGATATACTTCCACTAGAACGTATGGCCGAAAAGAGCGCCACTAATCTAATCGAAAGTATAGAGCGAAGTAAATCACAGCCATTTGAGCGGGTGCTCTATGGATTAGGTATTCGTTTTGTTGGTAAAACAGTAGCAAAAGATCTAGCACGAGCATTCGGAAGCATGAACGCATTACAGCAGGCAAGTGAAGAAGATCTATTAGCCATTGACGCTATTGGCCCACGAATTGCCCAATCGGTACTAGAATTTTTTTCAGAGCCAAGATATCTAGATTTACTCAACTCCTTACAAGAACATGGACTTCAATTTGAAGGGGAGGGTATAAGTATCCGATCAAATGTATTCGAGGGAAAAACCTTCGTACTCACCGGTACCCTTCCCACTCTTTCCAGAAAACAGGCTAGTGAACTCATCGAAGAACATGGTGGTAAAACTTCATCATCAGTCAGTAAAAAGACAGATTATTTACTGGCCGGTGATGCGGCTGGTTCCAAACGAGCAAAAGCAGAAAGCCTAGGTGTTCCTATTTTGGAGGAAGCGCAATTTCTATCACTCATTGAGGGTGACTCATTATCTTCTAACCCAAGTACACCTATCCAAGTAGAATAGGAGGAGTTTTAGCATGCAGATACATCCACTAGATACCGAGGAAATCGGACTAAAAACACTAGAAAAGCATCTTATTCGTACCCACACCCAAAAGCAGTTGCATGTGGGGATCCCGAAAGAGCATTCTGTTGATGAAGGCCGGGTGAGTATTAGCCCAGGGGGCGTGCGAATTCTGAGTGCCAATGGCCACAAAATTAGGGTAGAACGAGGCGCGGGTGCCGACGCCAAGTTCACTGATCAAGAATATAGTGAAGCGGGCGCTGAAATCGTTGAATCTACCGAATCTACCTTTGATCAGGCAGACATCATCGTTAAAGTGGCCCCACTTACTCCGGAGGAGATGACTTGGGTGCAGGGAAATCAAACCATCATCTCAGCATTGCATTTGGGATCTCAAGAAGAAGCCTTTTTCACCAATATTCTTAAGAAATCTGCTACAGGTATTGCGTATGAATTTATAAAGGGGGCGGACAGTGAATTCCCACTGGTCCGTATGATGCATGAAATTACCGGTTCAATGGCCGTACAAATTGCTGCCCACTATTTGGAAACCAGTGATACCAAAGAAGGTGGTCAAGGAATTATGTTAGGGGGGATATCAGGAGTACCACCCGCTACAGTAGCTATTTTAGGGGCAGGAATTACCGCCGAATATGCAGCTAGAACTGCTTTGGGTTACGGTGCACAAGTATTTGTAATGGATAATGATTTAGCCGCCCTTCGCCGACTCGAAAATGCCTTAGATCGACGAATTATCACCGCAGTGGCCAACGAACAATACCTTCGAAATGCGTTAAAGTTTGCTGATGTACTTATTGGTTCCGCTTTTCAAGAGGGAGAAAAAAGCTCGGTTTGGATAAGCGAGGAAATGGTTCAGACCATGAAAACAGGAAGTGTAATTGTCGATACAGTCATCGATCAAGGTGGTTGTATCGAAACGTCTCGGCCGACCACTCACTCTAAACCCACCTACTCCCAGCACGGTGTGACCCACTACTGCGTGCCAAACATTCCATCTAAAGTGGCTAGGACCGGTACCTATGCTCTAAATAATGTACTGGTTCCATATGTAATGGCCATTGGTGAAAATGGGGGAATACAAGAGTGTTTATGGAGGAATACAGCTCTTCGAAACGGCACCTACACCTATCGTGGGCACCTTACCAAACCCTCACTTGGTAAAGCCTTTGGATTGCCTGTTCGAGAAATTGAACTACTCATCGCCTCACAAATTTGAGGACATTTACATGAATCCACCGCTAAACACCCAGCCCATTCATACTCCTTGACTCTTGGTATTAGTATCCTATGAAATCTGAATTCTCTACCTCTAACTTTGTCCGGATCAGCGTCATCAATTGGGCGCTTACCTTGCCATTGCTCATACTTTTTGCTTGGCCATATTATTACGCGGCCACAGAATTAGGGCTTGATCTGAGTTTCCGATACATCGGGGCCTTCATGTTCGCCATGCCTTTTTTGTTAACCATTATTCATGGTCATGTGACTATGGCACTAGGTTCTATACACCGCTACCGCTATTATGAATGGCTTGCAACCAAGCCCTACACCTTTGGACTTTTTTTTCATCCAGCGCTGGTTAAGACACGATTCCGGTTAATTTTTTTGCTGGTCAGCTTGTTATTCCTTCCCTTTGGCTTTGCTTTAGGAGTGTAGTAATTCCTATTGCAAAGAAAAGGGCGATAAAAAGCATCCCAATCCCGCGGCCAGTACCTCCACCTAAAGTGCCTCTCCAGAAACTATAGCATCCACCACACTAGGATCTAATAATGTTGAAGTATCACCTAACTGATCAACTTCATTTGAGGCCACTTTTCGTAATATTCGTCGCATAATCTTCCCAGAACGAGTTTTGGGTAAGCCTGGAACAATTTGAATTTTATCGGGCTTAGCGATAGGACCTATAATTTTGGTAACTAAATCCAACAACTCTTTCTTGAAAGCAGCTTTATCATCCACCTCCCCATCACAAATCATGAAAGCGTACACGCCCTGCCCTTTTATATCATGTGGGTAGCCGACGATGGCCGTTTCCACTACTTTGGGATGCTCATCAAGGGCATTTTCAATCTCGGCAGTTCCTAGACGATGCCCCGAAACATTTAGCACATCATCCACTCGTCCGGTAATCCTGTAATATCCATCCTCATCCCGACGACATCCATCACCGGTGAAATAATATCCTTTATAAGCAGATAAATAGGTCTTTAAATAGCGCTCATGATCGCCATAAACGGTTCGAGCAATGGATGGCCAAGGATATTTAATACATAGATTCCCCTCGACTCCATTTCCTTGGATTTCTTGTCCATTTTCGTCCATCAACACGGGAAAAATTCCAGGCAATGGGAGTGTAGCAAAGCCTGGTTTGGTTGGAGTTATACCCGCGAGTGGAGAAATTAATATTCCACCCGTTTCCGTCTGCCACCAAGTGTCCACAATATCGCAACGTTCTTTGCCTATATGCTTATGATACCAATTCCATGCCTCCTCATTAATGGGTTCACCCACACTACCTAATACTTTCAATGAACTCAGATCATATTTCGTCACGTAATCCATATCAAAAGACATTAACGCTCGTATGGCAGTGGGAGCGGTATAAAAATGAGTAACCTTATATTTCTCTACTACTTCCCAGAAACGCCCGGCATCCGGATAGGTAGGTGTACCCTCAAAAATAATCCCAGTGGTACCGGTGAACAAGGGTCCATAAATAATGTAACTGTGCCCGGTAATCCATCCTGCGTCAGCGGTACACCAATAGACATCATCCGCTCCTACTTGGAATACATTGCGAAACGAATATGAGGTATAGACCATATATCCCCCACAGGTATGCACCACTCCTTTTGGTTTCCCGGTTGATCCTGATGTATACAAAATAAAAAGGGGATCTTCGGCATCCATCTCTACTGCCTCGTGATGACGTGATGCATTCCTTATGAGGTTATGCCACCAAAAATCACGTCCTTCTTCCCAGTGGATATCTCTGTTGGTTCGCTGACAAACAATAACATTTTCTACTGAGGGGGACGTCTGCAACGCCTCATCCGAAATATCTTTTAGTGGCACATGCTTATCCCCTCTTCGAAGTCCATCGTTGGTGATGAGCATTTTAGCCTGACAGTCATTAATCCGTTCGCTCAGCGATTGAGCAGAAAATCCTGCAAACACAATAGAATGTACCGCCCCAATCCTCGCGCATGCAAGAGCTGCTATTATCAGCTCCGGAGTCATAGCCATATAGATGCACACCCGATCACCTTTTGTTATCCCCTTACTCACAAGTACATTCGAAAATCTACATACATCTTCGTGAAGTTGTTTGTAGGTAATGGTTCGCCGAAATGAATCGGGATGATTTGGCTCAAAAATGAACGCCGTCTTATTACCGATGGTATTCAAATGCCTGTCTAATGCATTCTCCGTTATATTCAGTTTACCCCCGACAAACCACTTAATGTTGCCTTCTTCAAAACTTCCTGTTTGCACCTGATCCCAACGCTTGCGCCAGTAAAAAGTGCCCGCCTCGTGATCCCAAAAACTAAGCCTATCTTGCTCACTTTGGTTAAAAATTTCTTGATAATTGTCAAAGGATTTAATGTTCAACCACATAATGGAACGCTATTTGGATAGTTTGATGTATTTGTTGAGTGTAATCGACCAATGTACATGCCTACATTATGAGAACATACTTTGGTCTACATACTGTGTGCTTGCAAAATCTATAAGACCCACATACTCTAAAAAATTAAGAAGCTCTGCAAGGGCTTTTATAGATTTTTTCAAAAAGTTTTAATCCACCGTTTCAGACCAAAAAAACACCCCAAAGCGCCACCATCACTCCTTCATGTCACCCACTAAACAGCTTATTCAATCTCCAAAAAGTGGCTTAGATCAAGTATGTGATTGGTTTACAAACAATCATTGGGAAATTTTTACATTTCAACAAGAGTGTTGGCAAGCTGTTCAAAACGGCAAGGAAGGTATTTTACATGCACCTACCGGATCGGGCAAGACCTTCGCCCTTTGGATGCCACACCTTATCCGGTGGCTGGACACACCTAAAAAGAGCCCAAAAGGTCTGCAGCTCATATGGGTTACTCCCCTTAGAGCACTTGCTAAGGATATGGAACGGCAGTTCAGGCAGAGTTTAGCCGCATTTGATCTTGATATTCAAGTAGGCAGACGAACAGGTGATGTATCCGCTTCGATCCGAAAAAAACAAGAACAATCCATGCCTCAGATACTCATTACAACCCCTGAAAGTTTGCACGTACTCATGGCTCAAAAAAACCACGAACGTTATTTTAAGCGACTCCATAGCGTGGTAGTAGACGAGTGGCATGAGCTAGTGGGTAGTAAACGAGGCACACAAACCGAACTTTTTTTAGCCAGAGCTAGAGCGCTTCAACCAGAAGTAAAAACATGGGGTATTTCTGCCACTTTGGGTAACATGGAAGAGGCATCGGAAGTATTAATGGGATCTGAAGAGCGTTATAAGAATTCGGTAACCATTAAAGCCAGCATACAAAAAAATATACAGGTAGAATCTATACTTCCTACATCCATAGAGTTTTTTCCTTGGCATGGTCATTTGGGTTTACATTTAATCGATGAACTCATTCCTATTTTAGAAAATAGCCGATCAACCTTAGTATTCACCAATACCCGGGGACAAGCCGAGCGTTGGTTTCAAGAATTACTAGAGCGAGTACCTGAATGGGCAGGTCAAATTGCGCTGCATCACGGATCACTAGACAGAAAAGTGCGTAACTGGGTGGAAGAAAGTTTGCACGAAGAACGACTAAAGGTGGTCGTTTGCACCTCCAGCCTAGATTTGGGTGTTGATTTTAGTCCTGTTGAAACGGTCATTCAAATAGGAAGTCCTAAAGGAGTTGCGCGCTTTGTTCAACGTGCCGGTCGTAGTGGACACCAACCTGGGGCAACCAGCATCATCCACTTTTTACCCACACACGCACTCGAACTCCTGGAGGCAGATGCCCTTCGCCAAGCGGTAAAGCAAGATAAAATTGAACCACGCCCTCCAATTTTATCACCGACCGATGTCCTGGTTCAGTATCTGATGACTCGGGCAGTTGGAAGTGGTTTCGTCGCTGAATCTACTTTAAACGAACTTCACAGTACCTTCGCTTATCGCCACCTTAGTGAAAAGGATTTTCACAAAATAATTCAATTTTTATGTAGTGGTGGACCCGCCCTGCATGCCTATCCTGAATTTGCAAAACTAGAATTAGATGACCAAGGACGTTATATCGTAGGAAATCGTACCGTAGCACGAAGACATCGTATGAATATTGGGACCATTAGTTCCGATGCGAACATGCAGATTAAATACCTTAGTGGTGGTCGTATCGGAAGCATTGAAGAGTGGTTCATTGGTCAGTTACAAGAGGGTGACCGATTCTGGTTTTCTGGTAGGCGATTAGAACTTATAAGAGTAGAGCAAATGACCGCTTATGTCCGACGGGCTTCCTCGGGGAGTGCTAAAGTGCCCAGCTGGCTAGGTGGTCGTATGTCGTTATCCTCCAATATGAGTGAAATGCTCAAAGAAAGTATGTTGCGAGCCATCGATCACTACAGCCAAGTTGCTCCACAGGTAAAACATCAAAGCTCGGCAGAAATTGATTATTTAAAACCCATTCTAGCGGTGCAGCAGGCCTGGTCCATGTTACCAGGTCCAAACCAGTTACTCATCGAAAAAAGCTTTTCACGCGAGGGATGTCATCTATTTTTCTATCCATTTGAGGGAAGAAATGTGCATGAAGGACTCTCTACTCTGATAGCACATCGCATTGCCAAACTGGTCCCAATCACTTTCACTATCGCAATGAATGACTATGGTTTTGAACTACTATCCGATCAGGATATTCCTATCCAGCAAGCACTAGAACAAGATTTGTTTAGCTCTGAACATTTAATCAACGACATCAAAAGTAGCCTCAATAACTCTGAACTTGCAAAACGACGATTTCGTGAAATAGCCCAAATTGCTGGCTTAGTTTTTCAGGGATTCCCTGGACAAGGCCGTACTACTCGACATCTTCAAATGTCATCGAGTCTTTTCTTTGATGTATTTAAATCTTATGAACCAGATCATCTACTTTTGCAACAGGCCATAGATGAAGTTCTCTTTTTTCAATTTGATGAAATTAGACTCAGGCAGGTACTCAACCGCATTCGAGCGGGTCATATTGAATATCGAGAAACCAAACGATTTACCCCTTATGCCTTTCCTATCATGGTTGACCGGTTGCGCGAAAAAATGAGCAGTGAAAAACTCATGGATCGGATTAAAAAAATGCAGGCTCAACTCATTAAACATGTCTGAAACTACGGCTCATTCAATTATCGTTCAATTCCAAGAAGAAGAACTTCTACTCTCAGCCCAACGAGTACTTTATTACCCATCTGAAAAAACTCTGGTTATAAGTGATGTTCATTTGGGTAAAGCGGGGCATTTTAGACGTTATGGCATCCCTATACCAACCAAAGTTAATCTGGATAATTTATCCCGACTTAGCCAGGTTATTACCCAATTTAACCCCGAAAAACTCCTCTTTCTGGGTGATTTATTTCATAGTGAAACCAATAGTGAATGGGATGATTTCGAGCAATGGCGCAGACATTATTCATCTTTATCCATGACCTTACTATTGGGTAATCACGAACTATACTCCGCACAGAAGTACGAGGACCTAGGTCTGCAGGTTCTATCTCATCTGGATGTAAATAACATTCGATTCCTTCACCATAAAGAGGCTCCCAACACCCCCGATCATGGGACCCAATCAGCAACCCGTACCCCTGTTTATGAACCCGAAAATGATCCCCAACAAATGGACCCAATGAATTCAAGCCCGATGAAAGGATGGATTAGTGGACACCTGCATCCGGGCATAAAAATACAGGGTAAAGGCAGACAACGAATTATTTTACCCTGCTTTGTTCAGTACACAGCCCAACTGGTTTTACCCGCATTTGGAACGTTTACCGGCCTACATTTAATTACTAGTAAAACGCCTAAAATCATTGCGATTGCAGAAAATGAGCTCATACAAGTTCACCAAGCCACCTAACGACCTTTTACCATGTTTACAAACAACCATATTCACCTAAACCGAATTCTTACACCACTTCTCTTCTGTTTTTTAATTGGGGCACCCACCTGGGTTATGGCGCAAAATGGTCAGCAAGATCCACTCTGGTGGCAACAACAGTCGCTCCGACTCCAACAAAATGGAATGCTCATCTTAGGTTCTTGGGCTGGATTAAATCTACTTACAGGAGGCTTGGGTTATGCTAGAACTGATGGTTCTAGATCTTACTTTCACCAAATGAATGCCGCTTGGAATACAGTTAATGCAGGTATTGCCTACTTTGGGTATAAAGGAACCCTTACCAATACCAGTGTTACCGCTGCAGAAATACTGCATGACATGAACCGCTTTGACACAATTCTATTGGTTAATGCAGGCTTAGATGTTCTATACATAAGTGGGGGTGCATGGTTGGCCTATCGCGGTTACAAACTGGGCAAAGAACGTTGGAAGGGGTACGGCCAAGCCATCATTTTACAGGGTAGCTTTCTAATGGCTTTTGATCTCCTGCTTTATTCAAGTCATACAAAGCTCAGCAAGCAATTATCATCCTTTCAAGGAGAATATTTGACTTGGAACTGGTCACTTCAACCCGCGCAAATGCATCATCCATGGATAGATCATACCTATACTATGGCGGCCGGCTGGTCTGAAACATTAGCACACTCTTTACCAGTCTTACAAATTCAATTACTTTTTTGAGTACTGGAGGTAGCAATCATGCAAGGCCTGAATAATCCTAGTTTTTCTGGTCCTCGCACTGGCATAGCTTAACTGAAATTGTTGTTCAATCTCACTGTTCGATGCATCCGGCTGGGCTAACAAAAACTCAATTAACCTTCTATTGAGCTCGTTCAACCCTTGGATACAATCATTCAAAATACGCATTCGCTCCTTACTAAGCAGATGATGAAGGGCGTGCTCGTGATCGGGAACTAATTGCTCATCTAACTCTACCGTCTGCATTCTGCGTTGGTTTTCATCCTTAACCAAATGAAAAAACTGGTTTTTACAGCTAATCATGCAGTAGGACAACAGACTCTTTGAATCCCGAATGGCGTCATCATTTATTTTTTTGATTACTCTCTTCATCACCGTTTGAACAATATCTTTAGCTAATTCGGTATCACAATCATAGACCACTCTCAAATACATTTCCAAACGATCGTATAATTGCAATAGAAGTGCATTAATTCGTCGCTCATCATTCTCTATAAACGCTTGAATTAACGCTGAAAAATCATCTTTGTTTTGCACCACACAACCCTAAGCTCCTTACTACACCCTAATGTTATCCCGTAAAATATTGTCGAAGGTTATCCAAATAGAACAATCTCCTGTGACAGTATAAGATAAATTCCATGTTCAAAAAAATTATGTAACAAATCACCATGTGTTGAATCCTTATTGGTAGAACAAACACAAAAAATACTTACATACAGTAAATAATTAGGGTTAAACCAATGAAAACACGTAAGAACATCTTCTTCATTTTAGCACTTTCTGCAATTGCTTTCGCCTGTGCACCTATTCAAACAAGTACAATAATAGCCGCAGTAGCGCCGAGTAATGATCAAGAAGTATTACTTTCAACCCAAGAAACTGAGTTCGATATTATTTATAAACCAATTGTTCACCGACCAGATTAGTAAGATTATATTGGGTCACAACCTTTATACATGGTATCATATATAAGTCGATTAGGTGATATAGGATTACAAAATAATGACATTTAGAGGCTTCAAAATGTTATTTTGAAGCTTAGCGTTACACAAACGGCACAAAATGCAGCCACTCCTTCAGAAGCTTAAAAATAAAGCGCCTTTCTTTACTATACTCTCTAAATCTGTTCTACTGCTACTGTTTACGCCAATGGCAGAAGCAGTAGCAGTAACCAGTGGGGAACTGGATATGAGCACTTCTTTCACATTAGCAAGATGAACCATTTCCTCGTACATGCTGGCATCTTCAATCAAATAAGCCCACAAATCGTGTTCTTCTTGAGGGCTTATTTACCCTTCTAAATAGGCAATTAGAACCTGCTCTCTCTTTTTTTTGTCCTGTTTATCTTTAAGTGGCAATTTGCTTTCCATATTTTTTATCTCAGAATCCTACTTAAGCTAGAATGTATATCCTACTATCCTATTGTAAGGATGCAAAATAACCCGATTTGTTACACTACTTTTTGAATTTCTTTAATGTTTTTTGTGTTAACGCAATTGTAAAGGATATCACTTAGTAGTTCACATACTAGACGCCGTCAGAATTTACACTTAACACCACATTTATATCTATTCACTATGAAGACTCAATCCCCTTGCTTTGCTGGTAAATCAATTCTAAGTCTAATGAGTATAGCACTGCTTTTTTGGTCTTGTTCTAGCCCCTCATCCACCACTTTAACTATTGAGGTAGATTATCTGGGTGATGCAACCCTCCACCTAGAAGAAGTTCCACTACATTACAAATACTCAGAGAAGACTACACTCCAGGGTAATCAAAACGGCAATACCTTCACCTTTGAGCTGCCAACCCTATCAACCAGTGGGAAAACGGTTGCAGGCTCAAACAACACCTCTACCCTATGGTATCATGTACGTATTCAAGATCAATTTTTCCCCCTTGCTATACCAACTCACTCGTCAGATCAGCCCACAGCCATCAACATACAAGTACAGCGAGCGGCTTTCCCGAAAGGCTTAATCATAACCGACCAAGATGAACAACCAATACTGGCCTACCAAAACTTCCTGCGTTACCAAGAAGAGGTGGCCCCGCTAGACCAGGCTATCTCTCAGCAAAAAAGTATTTTTACCAAAGGAGACGTGGCATCCATGCTCGAACTAAGTCAGCAAAAAATGAATCTCGCGGAGCGGCTATTACCTAATGGTTTATATCGGAGTTGGTGGTACCGGGTTCAAGGAGAGCATTTGGTTCGTGAAATTCGGGCAATTGAGTTCTTGCAACGCTTTAAAGGGCTACCAAACGCTGACAAACTTCGTGATTCATTATTGACCCAAGCCCAAAAGGATGGCCTATTCCAGCTCGATCACTTGGTGGCTCAGCGAGCGGGTGTGCGTGACTATACTCATTTTTATTCTCGCACATTTGCCCTATACGATTCGGTTATCCAACAGTACGGTGAGCTTATGGAATATGACATAAAGCGCCTAGCCTATCCTGCCTTGAATCTCCGCAGGCTCGAAGTGATCGATTACATTCAGGATGATCAAGCACGCGCATACGCGCAGTTATTTTTAGTATCCGAGCGATTAGGTGAAGTAGCATTGGATATTTCAGAACCAAGCTATCAAAAGTATCTGAATTCATACAACGATCGTTATCCCGCCTACACCGACTTTTTAAAAGATTTTTATGAAGCTATCCGAGCAGTCTCACCTGGTAACCCAGCTATACCCTTTCGGCTCTTCGATCGTGATGGTAAGGCCTATGAACTAAGTAATTTTGCAGGAAAATATGTGCTCTTAGACTTTTGGGCCGGATGGTGTCAGCCCTGTTTAGATGAATTTGATGATATGCGCCGGATATATGCGCGATTTGATCGTGAGGATTTTGAAATTTTAGCGATTTCTACCGAAGTGGATAGCACAATATGGATTCGAGATATCGAACGATTTCAAAATCCATGGATTCAAGTGTATGGTGGTGGTGGTTTCGAACAAGCCACATTCAAGGGATACAGAGGTGGAGGAATCCCCTTTTATATTTTGTTGAATCCGGAAGGAGAAATTGAGCGTTACAATGATATACGTCCAACATTCAACCTAGAAAAAGTACTCGAAGATCGTATCGATTCTAACTAGCAGATAACTGCGAAGCTCAATACATTACTACCACACTATTGTATAGAATCCCAATGTATTGACCCTCAAAAAATGACCCTAACCCAACTATCGTACATAGTAGCTGTAGATAAATATCGGCATTTTGCCACCGCGGCTCAGCACATTTACATTACCCAGCCAACTCTTAGTATGCAAATTCAAAAATTAGAGGAAGAGTTGGGAGTTATCCTATTTGACCGATCTAAGACCCCTGTAGTTCCAACCGAAAAGGGGATTAAAATTATTGAAGAAGCCAAAGCCATTCTAAGCGGGGCTCGGCACATAGAAGATTTGGCCTCGCACTCTGAAAAAGGCTTACGCGGTAGCTTTAAAGTTGGCATTATCCCAACCGTAGCTCCCTATCTAGTACCTTTGTTCTTAAAGCCTTTTATGGAACGACATCCAGAGGTTGAATTGGTGTTTCATGAGGCCTTAACCGCTGATATACTAACAGCTCTGAACGAAGATGAATTAGATATAGGTATTATTGGATCCAGAAGCGGTCAACAATTCTTTGAGCAGACCTTATATTTAGAACCTTTCCAGGCATATGTATCTGTTTCTCATCCTTTAGCTGTCAAAGAAAAGTTATGTATTGACGATTTATATGCCCAGGAACTATGGCTCTTAAATGAAGGACATTGTTTTCGCGACCAAGCATTAAAACTGTGTAAAAAAGATACTCAGCGCTTTAAAAGCAATAGCATCCAATTCGAAAGTGGCAATCTAGAAACCTTAAAGAAACTAGTAGAACAAGATTTTGGAATGACCTTACTACCCTACCTTTCTCTGCAAAGCTATCATCCACAGTGTGCTAATGGAGTCATCAAAACTTTTGAGGAACCTGTTCCCAGAAGGAAAATACGACTGATACATGCTCGAGCATATCTTAAAGAGCATCACATTCGTGCGTTGCATGAATGTATACAAGAATGTCTTCCCGAGGAACTAAAGGGTATTGAAGAGGAAAACCTAGTTCATTAGTATGTGTACCCATCCACACATATTGCCACTGAAAAACTCTACTCATCCATGCTAAAGATAAAAAAAGCACGGTATCATGGCATTAAACTTCCTGAATTATCTATTGGGTTGGATTATAGCGATATAGATGTTCAACACATCTTTGTTTCACATGCGCATGCCGATCACATCCCTAGAAATAGAAAGTCCTTACGAAAACAAACCAACTTAGCCATTTACGCTACCCCACCAACGGCTGCACTGATGAGACTTCGAGGTTTCAAAGAGAATATTATAGAGCTGCCTTTCTTCGAAACCTTGACCACCGATCTCTTTACTATGACCTTATACCCTGCCGGGCATATTCTTGGATCTGCAATGGCTTTTATTGAGTCTGGAGTTGGAAATATTTTATATACCGGTGACTGTAAAACACCCGCTTCCCCTGCTACCGAAGGATTTGAGTTACCCAAGGACCGCCAAGTTGACCAACTCATCATTGAGGCTACTTTTGGTTTGCCCATTTACCGGTGGAAATCAAACGAGGAACTACAATCCGATCTGGTGAATTTTGCACGCAAAGCCTTAGACGAAGGTTATACACCTATTTTTCTAGGTTACAACCTAGGTAAGGCTCAAGAAATGATGCATATGCTTAGGGGATTACCCGAAACCAAGCAAATTCATGGCGCCGGGTATCCACTGTGCTCAGTATATGAAGAGTATGGAATTGATCTAGGCCCATACGAGCGCTATAATCGTGCTAGCTCAGAAGGGTGTCTATTGTTTACACCAAATTCTGGTTTAGAATCGGGTTTCGCGAGTCATATTAAGAAGAAAAAAATTGCCTATTGTAGTGGCTGGGCATCGCATGAAGCCAGAAGAACCCAAACCCAGGCTCACGCTTTAATCCCCTTAAGTGATCATTTAGACTACTTTGAACTCATTAAACTGTGTGAATACCTTCAACCCAAGCGCACCTACATTACCCACACACCCGATCCAAAGGTAGTTCTGCATGAATTGCAGCAAAGAGACCTTGACGCAGTATACCTCGACATGATGCATGAGGAGCTCGATTAAATGCGAAACAAGCAGGAGGCAGCAGATAACTTTGAGCTTTGGGCTAGGCTTGTCCAAGATATAGCCGAAACTAGAGGAGGTAATGCAAAAGTAGAGCTTTGCGCCAACTATTTAGCTCATTTAGCCCCTTCTGAAGTATCCTTAGCCTGCCAGTTTATTGGAGAAGGGGCCTTTTCCAATATCTCTGGCAAACGTGCTTCTGTAGGAGCTCGAACCATTGGGGTAGCCGCTGCCGATTATTGTGGAATCGACTATGATATTGTATTTAAAGCATGCCGAACAGCTAGCGGTAGTAGTACTGAAACCATTCAGCGTCTCTTCGAAAACCTTCCAGAAGCTCGCAAAAAAAATACCATAAAGCATTGGAATCTAGCTCGTATTTCCGAACTGGCAGAAGAACTAGCCCAAACTCGTGAGCGAAAAGAAAAGCAGCGAATCCTAACGCGCGTTTGGGGTGGCTTATCGCCATTGGCAACCAAGTATTTTCTCAGATTACTTTCCCAAGGTTCTTTAAGAATAGGCTTTGAAAGTAGAAGTGTGCTTCAGGCGCTAGCTAGAAGTTCTCAAACAGATTACGAGCAACTGCGGTACGCACACATGCTTACAGGCAGCTTGGCAAAGACAGCCGAATTAGCTTGTACGAATCGTTTAGATAAAGCCCAATTCAAATTGTTTAACCCCATCTCCTTTATGCTTGCGGCTCCCTTACATTCCAGGTCAGTTGAGCATTGGCACGATTTCATAGCCGAAGAAAAATTTGATGGAATGCGTTGTCAGATTCACGCTCATGGCCCAAAGGTTGAACTATTTTCTCGTGATTTAAATGCTATAACAAATCAATTCCCAGAACTAGCTGAACTATTCAGAAAAAAAGAATTTCCCCCAACAGTTATAGATGGAGAAATCTGCGTATTCCGCAACCAAACCATTCAACCATTTCAAGAGCTTCAACAACGAATGGGGGTAAAAAAACCTTCTAGCGAGTTAATTACCAAATATCCTGTTGTATTTATTGGCTATGACTTATTATATCTAGACCAAAAGGAAATCGTATCTCAATCATTAATAAATCGTAGAAGTAGTCTTTGTAAACTTGCAAAAAAATATGAATTCCCCATAAGCAAACAGCACTCTATTCACTCAAAAGATCAGGTTGATCAGTTATTTGAACAAGCCCTAGCTCACGGCAACGAAGGACTTATGCTCAAAGAAAAAAATGCCCCTTATTCTTTCGGTGAACGTAAAAATCATTGGCTAAAAGTAAAGCGACCTTCCGGCAGCATTGACACCGTAATCTTATACGCTCAAGCAGGTAGTGGAAAACGTGGGGGTAGTTATTCAGATTTCACCTTAGGCGTTTCCGTTAAAGATGATCCGCGTTATGAAGAAGAATTCATACCTATAGGTAAAGCGTATGGTGGGTATACTGATCAAGAATGGAAGGACCTTAATAAAGCCATAAAGGGTTGCATTATAGACCGTTTTGGTCCAACGGCACAATTACGACCTGAAATCGTTGTCGAACTCGAGTTTGAAGCTATTCAACCCAATTCGAGAACTAAGGCAAAATACACGCTGAGGTTCCCTAGATTTAAAGCAATTCGTTGGGACCTATCACCTAAGGATGTAGATAGTTTGGAACATGTAGAAATGCTGTTCAGGGAACATCAATCAAAAGAGCGTAGCCCTCAAAAAAGTAGCCTATCTTTTCTAATACCTGACTAACCCATCGAAGCGATCTACGTCCCAACTATCCCGTCTTTTTAACAAGTTTAACATCTCAAAGGAACCTATTAGCAAAGCTTTCTGGTTACGTCAACGTGCAAATCATACATAATAGGACCCATGTCAATAAAACCCCGTCGATTCACACAATTAGCCATTCTATCCTCCTTTCTTGCCCTTAATGGGTGGGCCTGTAGCTCATCTGACGCGAATACCGGATCCGGAACAGCGGCCTCAGCAGGTGTTATTCCCGCAGTAGAAGCAGTTCAGGCTCGATATGGATCACTTCCATTGGTAGAACGTTTCAGCGGAAATGTGCGAGCAGAAAACCAAGTTCCACTCTATGCTCAGATAACTGCCAAAGTCGCCGAAGTTTCGGCTGAAAACGGAGACTTTGTTATGAAAGGGCAGATTCTAGTTCGGCTCGAAGATGAAACCTACCAACAGCAGCTAACCCAAGCAAAAGCAGGTTTACGCATAAACCAGGCTAGACTGAGACAAGCCGAGGCCGGTCTTTCACAGCTCCAAGGGGAATTTAATCGTGAACAAAAATTAAACGAACAAAGCCTTAGCAGTGAAGTAAGAATAGAACAACTGCAAGCCGAACTAATTGGCTTAGAAGCCGACGTTGAACTTGCAAAAGCTCAAGTGGAACAGTCAGAAGCCTTGGTAGCGGAACGAGAAGAAACGTTAAGCAGAACCATCATTAGAGCCCCAATTTCTGGGACCATCGGCCAACGAAACGTTCAAATGGGTATGCAAGTAAGTCCTAATAATCCACTATTTCTTATTGGTGATTTAGATCGTTTACGCATCGAAGTGGTGTTAACCGAAAGTATGTTAAACACGATTTTCGTAGGTCAACGAGCTGATATTTTAGTACCCAATGGCCCAGATGGAACTCCTCAAATAATAGAAGCAACCCTTTCGCGTATCTCACCCTTTTTGAATGAGGTAACCAGAAGTACGGAAGCTGAAATTGACTTAAAAGACGCCAATGGACTCCTCCGGCCAGGAATGTTTATCCCGGTTGATGTACATTTTGGCGACAGTCAACAAGCTACCTTAATCCCGACATCTGCCCTATATACCAATCCTAATACCGGTACAGAAGGGGTTTATGTAGCCCCCAATGCAGGTAGCGAAATTCCTCTTTCCATCCAGGATGAAAGCCTAAGCCTTCCTACTGGCGTACAATTTATCCCCATCACCGTCCTAGCCCGAGGCCGCATGGAAGTTGGTGTCACAGGCATAGAAAGTGGGGACTGGATCATAAGCTTGGGGCAGGATTTACTCAGCGAAGGCCGCGAACAAGCCCGACTAAAAGCTGTGAGTTGGGATCATGTCACTAAACTACAGTCCATGCAACGAGAAGATCTATTAGAACAGGTTATGAAAGAGGCCTCAGATGCTAAGAACAATAAGCCCGAAACAACCGAATAATTCAAGCGAACCTTAGATAAACCTAGCATACATTCTCATGGCCATTACCGATACCTCCATTCAGCGCCCAATTGCCACCTCCATGGTGTTTCTAATTATCATTACCCTTGGAGTTTTAGGGTTTCGCTATCTACCAGTAGATCTTCTACCACCCATAGAATATCCCCAACTCACCGTCTCTACGGACTATGAAAACGTAGGACCTGAGGAAATGGAAAACATTATTACCGAACGTATAGAAAATGCATTAGCAGGCGTTCCTGGTGTAGAGCGTATGCGTTCTAGTTCAAACGAGGGGAACAGTAGAGTTACGCTAGAATTTGCCCAAGGCGTAAACATAGATGCCGCTTCTAATGATGTACGAGCCGCATTGGATCGGGTCCGGGGTAGCCTTCCTGAAGAGGCGGAAGCTCCTCGAATTTGGAAATTTGACCCGAATAACTTCCCTATTGTAATTGTGGGTGCCAATTCGGACATGAATCTTTCGGATCTAACCTTAACCCTAGAGCGCGAAATCACTAGACGTTTCGAACAAATCAATGGAGTGGGATCCATCGATATCTGGGGGGGTATCAACCGGCAGATCAAAGTGGATATTAAGCGAGACCGACTCATTGCCAGTGGCCTATCCACGCAACAAGTTCAACAGGCCATTTCCCGTGAAAACACGAACCTACCTGGTGGAAACGTCAATTCTGGGACCCAACGACTCTACGTAAGAACGCTCGGTGAATACGAAAATATAGATGAAATACGACGTACTGTAATCACCACC
>CALKOA010000012.1 GCA_938091655.1 uncultured Balneolaceae bacterium
AATTGACCGTCAAGTGCTTTAGCCCTATCTTACCGCAACCCGCAATCTCACACCTTCATACATGTCTACCAAATATATCTTTGTTACTGGGGGAGTAACATCGTCTTTGGGTAAAGGAATTATTTGTGCATCACTAGGCCGACTGCTGGTTGCACGAGGACTCAAAGTTACCGTACAAAAATTAGATCCCTACATCAACGTAGATCCTGGCACCATGAATCCCTATGAGCACGGAGAAGTGTTCGTTACTGACGATGGTGCGGAAACAGACCTAGACCTAGGACATTACGAGCGTTTTCTTGATATTCGTACCACTCAGACGAATAATGTGACCACCGGTCGAGTTTATTACGATGTAATTAATAAAGAACGAAAGGGAGCCTATCTTGGTAAAACCGTTCAAGTAATACCACACATTACCGATGAAATACAATCTCATGTACTAAAATTAGGTCAATCAGGTAATTACGATGTAGTTATTGTTGAGATAGGGGGTACCGTTGGTGATATCGAAAGTTTGCCTTACATAGAGGCAGTCAGGCAGCTACGCTATAATGTAGGTCGGGCAAACACCCTTTCTATTCATTTGACTCTGATTCCATACCTATCGGCCGCTGGTGAATTAAAAACCAAACCTACTCAGCATTCGGTAAAAACTCTTTCAGAAAGTGGTCTCCAACCCGATATATTAGTATGTAGAACGGAATACCCCCTCGACGAATCGATTCGAGGAAAAGTAGCACGCTTTTGTAATGTAGACTTAGAGGATGTAATCGAGTCCATTGATGCTAGAAGCATATACGAGGTACCACTGCTTATGCAAAAAGAGGGTTTAGATACTAGGGTCATCGAGAAGTTAAAGCTGGAAACCCACCAGCCTGACTTAGACCAATGGATACAATTTGTGGACGCGGTTTGTAATCCTTCCCACGAAATAGAGATTGCCTTGGTCGGTAAATACGTGGAGCATCATGATTCGTATAAATCCATTGTAGAGGCCTTTGTTCATGCAGGTGCTATGAACGATGTAAAAGTATCTATTCGCTGGATTCAATCAGATAATCTTGATACGAACAATGTAGCTCAGGCACTCTCAGGAGTTCAGGGAATCTTGGTGGCACCAGGATTTGGTGGACGAGGAATAGAAGGGAAACTGTCGGCTGTCCAATACGCCAGAGAGCAGAAAATTCCCTTTTTTGGTATTTGTTTAGGTATGCAATGTGCGGTAATTGAGTATGCCCGTAATGTCTGTGGTTTAACTGAAGCCAATAGTACCGAATTTGATGAAACCACTCCGCATCCTATCATAGATATAATGTACGATCAGAAAAATATCGAAAACATGGGAGGAACAATGCGCTTAGGTAAATACAATTGTTCCGTAATCCCCAATACATTTGCCTATCATGCCTATGGGACGGACCAAGTACAGGAAAGGCATCGTCACCGTTATGAAGTAAACAACGAAATACGTTCTGTACTCAGTGACAATGGGCTGGTATTCAGTGGGCTAAATCCTGAACGCGATCTAGTAGAAATAGTAGAAATTCCTCAGCATCCATGGTTTGTGGGGGTACAATTTCACCCTGAATTACGAAGTACAGCTAGCAATCCACAAGCATTGTTTGTGGCCTTTGTTAAGGCGGCAAAAAAGCAGGCAGGCTTCGAATAAAACCACCTTATGCTTAAGCTAATCGGAGCTACGAATAAACCTCCTCTGGTTCTCATCGGCGCTAAGTTAAAGCCACCACTGGTTCATGTGGTTCTCATCGGCGCTACGAAAAAGCCTCTGAGGATCAACTTTTCATAAAAACATGCAAACCGAACAACAAAGATTACATCATAAAACGAGAATTCGGGTGTGTGGAGTGCTTCGCAGAGGTGATCAACTCTTATGCCTAAACATGTACTCACCAGTGATTAAACAAGTAGTTTGGACTTTTCCTGGTGGAGGAGTTGAAGTAGGGGAGTCACTCCATGAAGCAGTTCAAAGGGAATTCATCGAAGAAACTGGACTTACCATTGAAGTAGGGGAATTATTGTTGGTTAATGAGCTCATTCAAGCTCCGTTTCATGCCATTGAATTTTATTTTGCAGTTCATGATCCAAAAAATTCGCCCATCAGGTCTCCTAGGCTTGGCAGCGATCCAGAAAATAAATCCGCTTATCTACATGCCTTGGCCTTTATGAGCCGACAAGAACTCAAGGAAAAAGGAATTTCTCCAGACTTTTTCAAAGACACATTCTGGGAATCCAACGTTTTTCCAGTGATTTCTGTATACTAGTAATGACCTCATAATGAGGGGGTGATTGAAGCTTGCTCAGGCATGCCACGGTGCCATAGCTTCTAGATACCAACTTATCACTTCTAAATTTTTTATTAACTATCTACTTACTATGGTTTCACTGAATCCCTTTAGCCACTACAAAAAATATCTAAGTTTCTCTTTAGCACTTTTTTTCGGGTTTAGCTGTGCAGAGCCTACTAAAATGACAGTCTATTACAATGCAAATGGGTATACGATCGAATCCGATACCTTACGACCCTTCAGCACCCTGGTAGTGGATGGGGAGAGGGTATTTGCTGTGGGGGGTGAAGATCTCGCTGAAGATTATCAAGCTACCCCAAGCGTCACAGCAATTGATCTCGAGGGCAAGACCTTGCTGCCTGGAATCATAGATGCACATGGGCATGTGATGGGTTTAGGTTTTCAAGAACTCCAAATCAATTTGGCGGGAATGACGAGTCTTCAAGGAACTCTTCAGGCGTTGAAAGAGTATGCCGAAGCTAATCCAGAGTTAGAGTGGATTATAGGGCGCGGTTGGAACCAAACATTGTGGGAGGAAAATCGTTTTCCAACAGCCGCTGATTTAGATCAGGTAATTCCTGATAAACCTGTTTGGTTAAGTCGAGTAGATGGGCATGCAGGTTGGGCAAACTCAAAAGCCATGCAATTGGCTCAAGTTAGTTCTGATACGCCAGATCCTGATGGTGGTAAAATAATCCGCGATAGCAGAGGCCGTCCAACAGGCGTGTTTATTGATGCAGCAGAAGGGTATGTGCAGCGAGTGGTTCCCGAATCAACCAGAGAGGAACAAGCTCTAGCACTTGACGCAGCCCTTACTTTGCTCAGTTCTTATGGAGTAACCAGCGTGCACGATGCTGGGGTTGGAGTAGAAACATGGGAGTTGTATAAGCAGTTTGCAGAACAGGGAAAATTACGAACAAGAATTTACGGGATGATCTCAGGGGCAGGTACAATATTTGATCAATTATCTAATGAAGGCCCTATACACTCTTTGTATAATGATCGATTAGCACTGCGTAGTGTGAAATTATACTCGGATGGGGCTTTAGGTAGTAGGGGCGCTGCGTTGATTGAAGACTATCATGACGATCCTGGGAATAAAGGGTTGTTGTTTGTAGGTCAGGAAGAAATGAATGCAATGGCCGAAAAAGTGGTAGCAAAGGGGTATCAAGCAAATATACATGCAATTGGTGATGCTGCGAACAGACAGGTCATTGATGCACTTGGGTATGCTCAGGAACTACATCCTCGTAAGGATCAACGAAATAGAATTGAGCATGCTCAAATAGTAGCCTTAGAAGATATTGGACGATTTAAAGAGTTAGATTTAATAGCTAGCATGCAGCCTACTCACGCAACTAGTGATAAGAATATGGCAGAAGACCGAGTAGGTTCGCAGCGAATTAAAGGCGCATACGCCTGGCAGAGTTTTTTGGCTCAGGGTACTATTGTAGCTTCTGGGTCAGACTTTCCAGTCGAATCAGCCAACCCATTTCTTGGAATATATGCCTCTATCACACGTAAAGATATTCAAGGGAGCCCATTAAATGGTTGGTACGCAGAGGAGGCGATGGATCGAGTTCAAACCCTGAAATCCTTCACTATAGATGCTGCTTATGCTGGATTTCAAGAAGATGTTTTGGGTAGTTTAGAGCCTGGTAAATGGGCAGATTTTATTATAATTGATCAAGATATTGTGACAGCGCCCGATTCAACGCTTTGGCAAACAAAAGTACTAGAAACTTGGGTGGCGGGAAAAAAAGTCTTTGATCGTAGCACAGATTAAGTACATAATTCTATCTGGTTTACAAATTATATCAAAGCCTAGTAAACGTAAATAGTTTTAAAAGAGTCTTTTTTTTAAAAAAAGTGGGCAACAAAATAGTCATTCTAACGTGTAGTTAAATAAAGCTCCACGTCCAACGATATTTAACAGTAGATGACCTCTTTTAAATTATTCGGATGTTGGAGCTTTCTTTTTTTAAAACTCCCTTATCTTAAAGGCAAGCACTCATTCACCGAATTTACTATCATCTAAAAGAGATTTGTCATGGCAGCAACTCATTCGACCATGCTAGAGCTTGGTACAAAAGCACCCCCTATCCGACTACCTATTGTTACCGGTGGTGATTTCGATTTATATCGTTACATCGCACATAGCAAAGGTATTGTGGTACTATTTATATGTAATCATTGTCCCTACGTTCACCATATCAATGAAACACTAGTTTATGTAGCCAATACTTACATTAATAAGGGAATCCCCTTCATTGCAATTAGCTCTAATGACGCAACAAAGTATCCAGAGGATTCCCCGGAAAAAATGATTGATGTTGTACGTCAGCAAGGCTACCCTTTTCCTTACCTTTATGATGAAAGTCAAGCAATTGCTAAAGCATATAGGGCAGCATGCACTCCCGATTTTTATTTTTTCGATAAGCAGCTAAGCTTATACTACAGAGGACAGTTTGATCCCAGCCGTCCAGGAAACGAAATAGAGGTGACGGGCAGGGATTTGACTACGGCGATTGATGGGTATCTGAAAGGAGAGAAAGCTCCAAAAACCCAAGTGCCTAGCATAGGATGTTCAATTAAATGGAAAGCAGGAAATGAACCTGAATATTTCCTATAATTGAATATGAATATACAGGACATACGTAAAGATTATACGCAACATGAATTAGATGAAGCGGCGCTACTGGAAGATCCCATTGCACAATTCAGTAGTTGGTTTGAGGAGGCTTTAAAGGCAGAAGTCCTAGAAGCAAATGCCTGTGCTCTTGCAACGGTAGATGAAATTGGAAATCCGCATAACCGTATTGTTTTGCTAAAAGGAGTGTCCAAGAGTGGATTCCAATTTTTTACTAATTATACTTCCGATAAGGCCAAGGAAATAGGGCAAAACGCTGCGGTAGCAATGACCTTTTTTTGGAAAGAATTGGAAAGGCAGGTTCGTATAGAGGGGCGCGTTAGTAAGATGAGTGAAGAGGACTCTAAAGCTTATTTTTCATCTCGACCTCACATGAGCCAACTAGGGGCTTGGGTTTCTAATCAAAGCCAAATTATCAGCAGTAGATTGGTATTAGAGCAACGACTAGAAGAATTAATGCAGCGTTATCCGGAGGGTACCGATGTGCCATATCCTGCTCATTGGGGAGGCTTTGAATTACGACCATCAAAAGTTGAATTTTGGCAAGGTCGACCAAGTAGGCTTCATGATAGAATATGTTATGTTCAAACAGATCAACAATGGCATAAACAGCGATTAGCTCCTTAAATAAAGTAGGTATAATGCCTAAGATCAAGCATAAACGTTTTCAAGAGATCGCTCAATTTGATCATGTTATTGAGTGGACCGATTATCCAAATGGTCAGGGGTTTAATACCGAGATTTGGTTCGAAAAGTTTTTCACTGGCTCGGAGACTTTCAATTTAGAACTGGCCTGTGGGAAGGCAGAATACACTATAGGCCTGGCCAAAAGATATCCTAAAAGAAATTTTGTAGGAGTAGACATTAAAGGCAACCGTATGTGGGTGGGTGCTCAGCATGCTCTGACTCATAACATGCATAATGCAGCTTTTTTACGAGCCTATATTGGTCATTTAGAACATTATATCCCTGAAAAAAGGATAGAGGAAATCTGGATTATTTTTCCAGATCCGCAACTCAAAAAAGACCGCAAGAAGTTAACATCGACCCGTTTTTTAGAGCTTTATAAGAAGCTGCTAATACCAGGGGGTACGGTTCATCTAAAAACCGACAGTCCTGAGTTATTCGAGTTTACCCTTGCTCAAATTACTGCTCATAATTTAACCATAGTTAGGCAAATAGACGATCTATATGCAGACCCATCCTCGCCCGAGGAGCTGGTTGGTATTCAAACTTATTACGAAGGATTGCATGTCAACAGAGGAAGAACCATTCGGTATGTGCAGTTTAGTGTAAATAATAGCTAAACGGGTTATTGTAGTCATAAGAACTGCTTTATAGATATTTAACTTGTCAAATGTCTTGTTTATGTGTATTGTTGTAGTATATAATACTACCACATGATAGAATTAGACGATATAGACAAACAGATTATTGCACTGTTGCAAGAAAATGCTCGAATTAGCAATAGAGAAATTGCTAAAAGGGTAGGGTTAACGGCCACACCTACCATAGAAAGGGTAAAGCGCTTAGAGCGAGAGGGGGTTATAAAAGGCTACACAGCGGTACTTGAAAAAGAGAAAGTGGGAAAGGGTATGACTGTTTTTGTCAAGGTCACCCTAAGTGTACACCAAATGAGTCTACTGGACGGTTTTATTGAAGCTGTGCGAGGTATACCAGAGATATTATCCTGTTATCATACGACAGGACAAACTGATTTTTTATTGCATGTAGTGGCTACAGATATAGCCGATTACGAACGCTTGTTACGGGATAAATTAACCACCTTACCCGATGTGCAACGCCTTGAAACCACTATGGTGTTACGAGCAATTAAGGAAGGTGGATATATACCAACCAGTTAATTAGGAGAAATAGTATGAAATTTAAATCAAGAGTTGTTCATGGTGTCCCTGGTGCAGAGAGAATGCATAAAGAATCTGAGGGAGCGCATGTACCTCCCATTTATCAGACATCAACCTTTCTGTTTGATGACGTAGCTCATGGAGCGCGGGCTTTTTCGTCTCCTGATCATGCCGGAGCACATATTTACACCCGTATATCCAATCCAAATAATAATACCCTAGAACAATCAATTACTTCACTAGAATGTTATGATTTGGATAGTGATGGGTACACCTCGATGGTTTTTGGAACAGGTATGGCTGCTATAAGTACAGCTATCATGGCTATAGCTAAACAAGGGCAGGTGCTTGCACAGGATGCCTTATATGGTTGTAGTAGTCAATTATTGTTTGAACAAGCTCCACATTGGGGTATTGAAGCTAATTTTATAGACTTTACCGATGTACAGGCATTTCAAGAAAAAGTTCAATCCATGGATAATCTTAAGGTGGTCTATATGGAAACAATCACCAATCCAACCATGAGAGTAGCTCAAATGGATCGAATTATTGGCATTGCCCACGAGGCGGGTGCTAAGGTAATTGTAGATAATACATTTGCCTCACCAGTATTTTGCCGGCCACTCAATTTCGGGGCCGATATCGTAATTCACTCAACGACCAAATATATTGGAGGACATGGAACCTCATTAGGGGGGGTGTTAACTTGTTCGAAAGAATTAGCAGAGAACTATCATCTTGGTACATACAGGAAAAATTTAGGGGGTATTGCTGGACCTATGGACTCATGGTTATTAAACAATGGGTTAAAAACGATGGCTCTTAGAGTACAAGCTCAAACAGATAATGCGATGAAGGTAGCACAGTTTCTTGAATCACATGATTCGGTTAAACAAGTTTGGTATCCTATGTTAGAGTCTCATCCCGATTTCAATGTCGCACAGAGTATATTGTTGGGTGGAGCTGCTTCGGTGATGAGCTTTGAGCTAAAAGGAGGCTTTGAAGCAGGAACTCATCTAATGAATTCGGTTCAGCTTTGTTCACTTGCAGTTAGTTTAGGTGCGGTGGATACTTTGATTCAACACCCCGCATCGATGACACACTCAGTGATGGATGCTCATTTGCGTCAAAAAGCAGGTATAGAAGATGGT
>CALKOA010000013.1 GCA_938091655.1 uncultured Balneolaceae bacterium
GTTCCCATCCCGAACACGGCCGTTAAGCCCTGTAGCGCCGATGGTACTGCATTGCGGTAGAGTAGGTCGCCGCCTCCTCCTTTTATAAGCCTCTCCGAGCTCCGCTCTGAGAGGCTTTTTTTATACCATACTTCATGGAAATAGTATGGTAGAAGCCCAACTGAATCCGTACATTTAGCTATGATTGTCCAGCTACATAGAATAAAAATAGTGCCATCGGTTATGTGTTCTATTCAGAACACAATGAAAGATATTCAGTCCGTACTAGTGATGTTTTTGATGGTACTTACTTGGCTACTTCATTTGAACACGGATAAAGTGCATGCCCAGGTAATTGATGAGTGGAGGGTCTATTCTTCCTTTTCCACTGTGAATGATGTTGTGGTAACCGATCAGGGATATAGATTTGTTGCAACTCAGGGTGGTCTAGTTATTACAGACCCTATAGGTGTTAATACCACACTAACTACCATGGATGGGTTACATCGTTTGGATATACAAAAATTGGCCTATCATCCGGAATCGAAGCAATTATTTTTAGGCTATATGGATGGAGCCATTGATGTGTATGACTCTGAATATTCTACTGTACAAACTCTTAATGATGTACTCAGAGTTGATCAGTACCCTTCCAAATCGATTCGTGATCTTGTTATCTATAATGATATTCTGTTTGTAGCCACAGAATTTGGAATTATTGAGTTTAATGTAGACGACTTATACGTCCAGCAAAGTTACGTAGGTCTTGGTAATCTTGATCGAGGTACGCCTGTATATGCGTTAGATATATTGGGAAATGATATCATAGCAGCTACATCTGGTGGAATTGTCAAAGCTAGTTTGACAGATAATTTAATTGTTGGTGATTCATGGACCGTATATACATCGTTGGATGGTTTGCCAAGCAATCTTGTGCAGGATGTAGGATTTTATAATGGTGATGCGTATGCCGTAGTGCAGGAGTCCCTATATATATTCGATGGTGTGCGTTGGATTAAGGAAGAAGGTATAAATTATCTTCAATCCCTTGACATAGTTCACCAAACTAATGGCCAAGATCTCTTGTTGGTATTTAATAACAGAATCATGCGCCGATCAACCTATACATCGACTAAGATATATCGGGTCGATAATGTTCGAGGTATTCGTACCGGTACTATGTTATCTGATCACTTGATAATGGGTACGACGGATTTAGGGTTGTTAGTATTTACTAGTCCCACGGATTGGGATCAATTTGTACCAGTTGGTCCATACACTAATTTTTTTGCGGGTTTGGATTGGTCTAATGGACGCCTATTTTCAGCATCATCCCAAAATGTAACAGGCGATAGAATCATTGATCGATCTAAGGGATACTCGTTTTTTCAGGATAGTTCCTGGGTAAGTTATAATGCTCAAAATACTGAATTATTAGACCAAGAGAATTTTAAGCAAGCCTTTACAACAGCCCAAAATAGCACTCATTATTTTATCGGCTCTTGGGGAAGTGGAGTAGTTAAGCACCATAAAACTACCAACGCTATACAAGTATATAATGCCTACAATAGTACCATCCGAGGATGGGAAGCTGATAATCCGGATTACACGGTAATTTCTGGTTTGTCTGCTGACAGTAAAGATCACGTTTGGCTAGTCAGTCGGTATGGATCAGAACCGCTATATGTGTATGAACCAAATCAAGATACTTGGCTCGCACATTCTAAAGATAATGCAGTGAGTACACTTGATGAATATGTAGACTTGTTCATCGATTCCAATGATTATAAGTGGATTTCCCTTCAAAGTTCAACAGGAGATGGCACAGGTTTGTTAGTCCTTGATTCCAACGATCCTATGAATACTCAAGATAACCGAGGGATCAAACTTACTACTTCAGCCGTTAATGGTAATTTACCAGATAATAAAGTCACTGCTTTTTTGGAAGACAAAAATGGGGAAGTATGGATAGGCACGGCACGAGGGATTGCTCGGTTTCTATTTCCCAGATTCATCGTAGATAGTCAACGGTCATCTGAACGTCAATCTCAATGGCTATTGAATGAAGATACTTCTGCTGTTTCACGATATTTACTGCGTGACATTAATGTGAGTGCCATGGCAGTAAATGGTGCTAATCAAAAATGGATTGGGAGTGTAAATCAGGGTTTATGGCTGTTGAATGAAGAAGGGAGTGCCATTCTGAAGCGTTATACAGAAGACAACAGTCCGTTAATTTCAAATAATATTCTGTCCATTACAATAAACGAAGAGTCAGGCGAGGTGTTTGTTGCCACCGATAGAGGATTGGTCAGTTTTGTTGATATAGCACAATCCCCCAAGACTACAATGGGTTCATTAAAAATCTATCCCAATCCATTTCTATATGATCAACATGAGCGTATCATAATAGAAAATTTAAGCCAAGCGACACGAATTAGAGTACTTGATGCGGGTGGAAATGTCGTACATGAACTACAAGCGAGCGGTGGTCGTGTGCAATGGGACGGGTATGACTCAAATGGTCGTAGACTCAGTAGTGGGGTCTATTTTTTAATAGCCTGGGATGTCAAAGAAGGCGAACGGGGAGTTGGTAAAGTTGTTATTATCCGATGACATGGTCCAAGAATCCTCGACATATACTTCAAACACAATGGGAGCCGCGGATGCATCAACCCGAGAGGATGAATTAAGCCAATTGGATTTAAGTGCGGTGATTATACATTATCAGACTCCGGAATTACTGAAAATTGCGGTCGAATCATTTAAACGCTTTTACCCTCAAACTCCACTTTATGTAGTGGATAATGGCTCGGATTCAGAGGTTGTTGATCGAGTAGAAGAGTGGATTGGGGAGCAATCGAACACGCAATGGGTTCGTTTGCCGAAAAATGTGTACCACGGGCCAGCAATGGACTTTGCAGCGCGGCATATCGTGAAATCGAAGTATGTCTTTTTTCTAGATAGTGACACCGACACAAAGGAAGGAGGTTTTTTAGAGAGAATAGTAGAGCATTTGGAGTCTGATGAGAAAAATTATGCCGCTGGGATGTTTAATCGAGTAAATAAACGGGGCTTTAGTACCAACAATTCATCAGGGGAGCTCATTTTGCAAACGCCGTACATGGTCGTACGACGGGCTTTATATCTTCAATTCCCACCTTTTATTCATCATGGTCAACCCACTCTTCAAAATTTTAGAGAAGCCTGGGTAAAGGGATTTAAGTTGGTGGAATACCCGATGAGCCATTACATTGATCACTTATGGCGAGGAACCGCTAGAAAGACGGGTTATGGTTTAGGTTGGCGGGCAAAGCTGGAATACATTCTTAATAAGGTTGGGGTCTAATGGCTAGAAAGGTCGACATTAGCATCGTAATTGTTAACTACAAAGTGAAGGAATATGTCTCGAATTTGCTTAGTTCAATTCGAAAAGCTGCAGATGAATATGCGGTGCAGGTATTTGTAGTGGATAACGATTCTGGGGATGATTCGGTTTCTTATTTACAACAGCGCCATCCCGACGTAAGTTATATTGCAAATGAGGACAATTTAGGATTTGGCAAGGCGAATAATCAGGCGATTAAACAAGCAAAAGGCGAGTTTACTTTGATTATTAATCCAGATACCCTTGTTAGTGAGGACACCTTATCTACCCTTATTTCTCATATGAGATCTAATCCTGAATGTGGGGCGGCGGGTTGTAAAATTCTCAATCCCGATGGTAGCTTTGCACCTGAATCTAAGCGTTCTGTCCCCACTATTTGGGCAGCGTTGACAAAGTTATTGGGCTTGCACACGATATTTCCGAAATCACGTTTATTTGGCCAATATTATCTTAGTTGGCTTGCAGAAGATCAACAGGCGCAGGTTCCCGTCTTATCGGGCTCATTTATGTTTTGGAGAACGGACCTGTTACAACGATTGGGGGGCTTTGATGAACGTTTTTTTATGTACGGAGAGGACATTGATTTGTGCTACCGTGTGCAAGATACAAGCTATCATATTGATTATGTTCCTTCCACCTCCATCATTCATTATAAAGGGGAGAGTACAAAAAAAGGGGATCTACGATATATTCGGATTTTCAATGAAGCCATGTATTTGTTTTTTGATAAGCATCAATCCTCGCGATATAGTGCCTTATTTAAAGCAGTAATATTTTCAGCAATTTGGGCAAAAACTATTTTTTCATTTGTTTTTAGTCGTTTAAAAGCGATTTCTTGGATTGCAGCTGATCTGGTATTGTTAAACATCTCAATTATTTTGGGTTTCTTAATTCGGTTTCAATTCAGTGTTGAAATTTTCAGTGACCTGCAGTCTTTTCAGTTTCTTTGGGTCAATCTATTAGCCTCAGGTATATATCTGTTAGTTGGGGCGCTGCTAGGTTTATATCAGCATAAAAATGACTCAATATCTACCCCTTTAAAAGCATTATTTTTTTCGTATTTAGGAGTAGCTGCTATTACGTTTTTTGCACGAAATCTAGCCTTTTCTCGCTTATCTCTATTGATTGGTTTTGGGGTTTCAGTGGCGCTGATGATTGGATTGAAACTAGTTCAGATAAATGCTAGAAGGAATCAAACAAATGCCAAAGGGCAAATAAAGAAATCCAAAATTCTCCTAGTTGGTACTCGAGCAGATGCCAAAGAACTTATACCTAAAATACATTCTAGACCAGATTGGAATGTGGAGGTATTAGGATGGGTTCAAACTGATCATAATTTTGGGGAACAGGCACAAGAAAATGAACAGAAATTAGAACACCAGATAGCCACACCAAGTACTCTTGGTTCATTGAGTCAATTAGAGGATTTAGTAAAGGCGTATCATGCCGATCAAGTACTATTTTCTTTGCGTACTATGTCATATAAGGAGATGCTTCGAGCCATTTCTACCTTGCAAGATGTATCGGTACAGTGCAAGCTCATTCCTGACAGTATGGATTTTATTTTAGGCAAATCTAAAGTCGAGTATCTGGAGAGTTTACCGCTGGTTGAGGTAGAACTTGCATTAAATAAGCCGGTTAATCGGGTTATCAAGCGCGGTTTTGACTTGTGCTTAGCCCTTCCCTTTTTTGCATTACTTTGGCCATTAGCTCTTCTTGCAAGCATAAAAAAGCCGAAAGACCAACGTTTTTTAGAACCATTAGCTAAGTATAAGTGGCATAACCGAAGTTTATTTTTACTTGGTGTTCTATATGGACATTATTCATGGGTAGGCTCAACCCTTCCGGTTCAGAAAAAATATCCCAAGCATAGTGATGAACAAGAAGGAGGATTAAAACCGGGTCTAACTGGTTTGGTGCAGCTAAATCAAGGGAAGCTTCAACAAGGTCAAGATGCAGAGCATTACCAGTTATATTACATGCAAAATTATTCGCTGGGTATGGATATGGACATATTATTAAAGTCTATATTTCAACCACTAGATAATTGGGAATAAGGTTGGTCAAATAATGAAAGACTAGAATTTTGATTCTAGTTGGGTAACCATATGGGGATACCAAGAGGCAAAAGTATCATTTTTAATATGTTCTCTTACTTCCTTCATGAGCCATAAATAAAATTGTAAGTTATGTTCCGAGGCTAAGGTCATTCCAAAAAGTTCGTTACTTTTTAGCAAGTGATGAACATAGGACATTTGGTACTTTTGACATAAATCGCTTGGAAAATCTGGGTCTAAGGGTGCGTGATGGTTTTTCCACTTAGAATTCCTGAGATTCACTTTCCCTTCTCGTGTAAATATAGTTCCGTTTCGGGCATTTCTAGTAGGCATAACACAATCAAACATATCTACCCCACGAGCGATGGATTCCAGTAAATTAGCTGGTGTGCCTACGCCCATAAGATATCGTGCCTTTTCCTTAGGTAGGACATCGGTGTTAACCTCGGTCATTTCATACAACAAAGGAATAGGTTCTCCAACACTGAGCCCACCAATTGCAATACCTTCAAAATTCTGTTCAGCCATAAATTCAGCGGAGGCAATCCTCAGATCTTTGTAGGTTCCACCCTGTACAATGCCAAATTGAAATTGGCGATGCCCGTAAAGAGTTTGGGTCTCTAGAAATTGTTTTCTCCCCCTTTTTGCCCATCGATGGGTCAATTCCATAGAATTTTTTGCATAGGCATAATCACTTGGATAGGGTGGGCACTCATCCAAAATCATCATGATATCGGAACCTAAGATTCTCTGAATATCTACTACATTCTCTGGGGTAAATAAGTGTTTAGAACCGTCTAAATGACTTTTAAAATGAGCGCCTTCCTCATCTAAGGTTCGTATATCTGAAAGAGAAAAAATTTGATACCCTCCGGAGTCGGTTAATATGGGTCGGTCCCAATTCATAAAACCATGTAATCCGCCGGAATCCTGTATAACCTCGGTGCCAGGTCTTAAATACAGATGGTAGGTGTTGCCCAAAATAATTTGGGCGAAAATAGGGTCTTTTAAACGATCCTGTGACACACCTTTTACTGTTCCAAGTGTCCCTACAGGCATGAATATGGGTGTTTCTATGACCCCATGGTCAGTAGTTAAGCTACCCAAGCGGGCTTTGCTTGTAGAACATGTTGTATGTAGTTGAAACAAAATAAAGGCATAAAGTGGTTTCAGTTATATATACAGACTAAAAATCCGTACTTTTTCAGACATTTAAATTACGAATCTAACCATCCATTTGCTTTCTGTGCAAAGATATCGCGAAGTTATATTGACGAGTGCCCTTGATTACTTGCTTTTATTGGCAAGTTGGTTCGTCTTCCATTCCTTTTTTTCGGCTTATTTAGATCCTCTATTGGCTGATTTTGGTTTAGCTGTGATTAGTGCAGGAGTAATTTTTAGCGGGTATTGGCTTGGAGTTTTTGTCTTATCAGGATTGTATAAGGGCTTATATTTGATCTCTAGACTCGACGAATTTACCCGAGTAGTAAAGGCGGTGGTGTTGGGGGGGCTGGTGTTGTATGTTATTTGGGATCACTGGTTGTTTATTGAGGGTGGTACCCATCACTCGCTTATTTTTACTTATTGGTCAATTATTTTGGGGGCCACCATTACCAATCGTTTTGTTATTAGAACTATTCAACGTTTGTATGCCCAACGAGGTAGGGGACTGCATAGAACATTAATTGTTGGGACAGGGTCAAATGCTAAAATAGCCTTCGATGATCTAATGCGTAACAAAATTTTGGGCATGGAAGTAATAGGATACATCCAAGTCAATGGGAAGGGTCCCGATGCTGAATCAGGTATTTATCCTGAGGATGTGATTGGGCAACTTTATGACATTGATCGAATTATTGCCGAGTATAAAGTTCAGGATGTCTTGGTGGCAGTAGAAGCAAATGGCCGTGAAGATTTGGTTGCGATTATTTCTAAACTGGATAATCCGGATGTTCGCTTAAAGCTCTTACCTGATTTTTATCAAATTGTGAGTGGTCTATCCAAGACGAATCAGATTTTTGGCATGCCAATTATTGAAATTTCTCCAGAGCCTATGCCGTTGTGGGAGAAAGCTGTTAAGCGATTGATTGATGTGACTATTTCGGTGGTTGTATTGATTGTGTTAGCTCCCTTCTTGCTATTGGTGGCCCTATGTATTCGTCTAGGGTCTCCTGGACCTATCATTTTCCGTCAAGAACGGATTGGGCGAAATGGTAAACCTTTTGTTATGAATAAATTTCGCACGATGGTACAGGATGCTGAACGAAAAACTGGACCTATGTGGGCAAAAAAAAACGATCCAAGGATTACAAAAATCGGTTATTGGTTGCGCAAATTACGTATTGATGAGTTACCACAACTCTACAATGTCATTCGAGGGCAAATGAGTCTAGTAGGACCTAGACCTGAACGTGAACATTTTGTAGAGCAGTTTAAAAATCAAATACCATTATATATGCGACGATTACGAGTTCGCCCAGGGATTACAGGGTGGGCTCAAGTTAAATGGAAATATGATGCTTCACTGGACGATGTTAAAGAAAAAACCAAGTATGATTTGTATTATGTCGAAAATATTTCGTTACGTATGGATATAAAGATTATTATTAACACATTAATCACAATGATTAAAGGTAAAGGT
>CALKOA010000014.1 GCA_938091655.1 uncultured Balneolaceae bacterium
CCCTGAAGCGCACGTCCTGTTTTTCCCATTTTTGACATGGTTTTCATCATTTTCTTCATCTGGTCGAACTGTTTTATAAGATCATTTATTTCTTTAACAGTTCTACCGGAACCCTTAGCAATACGTCTACGGCGAGAGCCATTTAATATTTCGGGGTTCCGCCGCTCCTCCGGCGTCATAGAATAGATAATGGACTCAACGGGCTTAAAAGCATCATCATTGATTTCTGCATCTTCTATTGCTTTGCTGGCGCCGGGGATCATTTTGACGAGATCACCTAAGTCTCCCATCTTTTTCACTTTTTGAATTTGATCGAGAAAATCTTCCAAGTCGAATTTGTCGGAGCGTATTTTCTTTTGAAGCTGTTGTGCTTCCTTTTCATCAAATTCCCGTTGAGCGCGCTCAACTAACGATACAACATCTCCCATACCCAAAATTCTTTGGGCCATTCGATCAGGGAAGAAGGGGCTTAAAGCATCTAGCTTTTCACCCGTACCCACAAACTTGATGGGTTTGTTGACGACCGATTTAATAGAGAGCGCAGCTCCCCCACGGGTGTCCCCATCTAATTTTGTAAGTACTACTCCATCGTAGTTAATTCGCTCATTGAACTCTTTTGCAGTATTGACCGCATCTTGCCCTGTCATTGAATCCACAACGAAGAGGATTTCTGAAGGGTTAATTTGGGCCTTTATTTCTGCAACTTCGTTCATCATCTCTTCGTCCACGTGTAAGCGCCCAGCAGTATCAATAATTACGGTGTCCATAGCTAAACTACGGGCCATTAATACAGCTTCTTTAGCGACTCGTACAGCATCTTTTTGCTCAATCGAGTACACGGGAACATCCACTTGTGATCCAAGTGTTTTTAACTGGTTTACGGCAGCAGGGCGATAAACATCGGCGGCAGCAAGAAGCGGATTCCTTTTATGCTCCTGCTTAAGGTATCTGGCTAATTTACCCGCAAAGGTAGTTTTACCAGAACCTTGTAATCCAGCTATGAGAATGACGGTTGGAGGTGTATCGGCAAAGTTGATTGTAGATGGATTTCCACCAAATGTTTCGACCAATTCGTCGTATACAATTTTGGTGAATTGCTGGCCAGGATTAACACTGGTCAACACATCCGATCCCAATACCTTGTCTTTTACCTCCGCGGTAAACGTTCGGGCAACCTCATAGTTGACATCAGCATCCAACAAAGCCCGGCGTATCTCACGCACAGTCTCAGCGATGTTCACCTCTGTGATACGCGCTTCGCCTTTCAGGCTCTGAAAAGCTTTATCTAAGTTGGATGATAATTGTTCAAACATGGTTTACAGGAATTCCCGTTTGTTTTAGAGCCTAAAAAAATACGGTATTAAAACGGGCTTATCAACATTAATGTGGATAATTATTAAAAAAGATAGCGCATTGTTTTGCCGTTCTTTTTTAGCCAAAACAGTGGTATTTTAGTCATCATAATCATTAATGGAATCTATTATACATGAGTAAAGAAGGATACGGGCTGTTAAAAGGAAAAAAAGGAATTATTTTTGGGGCGCTTGATGATCGCAGTATTGCGTGGAGGATTGCTCTTGCGTGTAAAAGGGAGGGGGCAGAGTTTGTGCTGTCAAATGCACCTATAGCGCTAAGACTAGGTACATTAAACGCTCTTTCAGAGGAAACAGGAGCGCCAATTATCCCGTGTGACGTTACCAGTGATGACGAAATTGAGTCGCTTGTTGACCAGACGAAAGAACATTTTGGCGGCGGAGTGGACTTTGTGTTACATGCTATCGGGATGTCTCCAAATATTCGAAAGAAAAAAGAATACACCGACCTTAATTATAAATGGTTTCAGCAGTCTCTTGATATCTCAGCCATATCACTGCACCGAATTTTACACCACATAGACGGCAAAGGAGGCTTGAATGACGGGGCCTCTGTAGTGGCGTTATCGTACATTGGTGCGCAGCGAATATTTAGTAAATATTCCGACATGAACGATGCTAAAGCCCTATTAGAAAGCATTGCGCGGAACTATGGTAGCCGATTAGCAAAAAATGGGATTAGAGTAAATACTGTTTCTCAGGCGCCTACAAAAACCTCTGCGGGCTCGGGGATTAAAAACTTTGATGGGATGTACACGTTCGCTGAAAAATTGTCTCCACTTGGTAACCCAACGGCAGATGAGTGCGCAGATTATTGTGTAACCTTGTTTTCTGACCTAACCCGAAAAGTGACCATGCAGAATTTATATCATGATGGCGGCTTTGTTACCTCGGGTTTTTCAGAAGAACTATTGGATGATTTAGCCCACTTGTACACCGAAGAGAAATAGCATGTCAAACCTAATCCTTGGAATCGACCCTGGCTCCCGCGTGATGGGGTACGCGGTGTTGTCTGAGGATCGGGGTAAATTGACGGCTCTTCGTTGTGATGTTATACGATTAGCTCACATTGAAAACCATACAGACCGTTTGAACGTTATTTTTGACAAAGTCACCGCTCTAATAGGCTCTATAAACCCGAGTAGTTGCGCTATTGAAACACCTATCTATGGGGTTGATCCTCAAGCGATGCTAAAACTTGGACGCGCTCAGGCGGCGGCTATTTTGGCCATGAAGCAGCAGGGAAAAGAGGTACATGAGTATTATCCAAAAGAAGTAAAAAAAGCCATTACCGGCAACGGGAATGCAAGTAAAGAACAGGTTGCTTTTATGTTGGCGAAAATGGTAAAACTACCAAACGAAAAACTATCCAATGATGCTACAGATGCGTTAGCGGTAGCATGGTGCCACAATATGAATATCAAAGGAGCAAAAACTAGAAAACAACTTCATCAGAATAATAAAAAAGGGGATTGGGCGGCTTTTGTTGCGGATCACCCAAGTAGGGTAAAGTCATGATACGTTTTTTAGAAGGAGTGCTCGAAGAAAAAGAAGATTTAGGCGTTGTCGTTAATGTTCTTGGCGTTGGCTATGGGCTAAGCTGTTCTCAGTTTACTCTAGAAGAGTTACCCGACACAGGAGAAAAGGTAAGACTGTTGGTTTATCACCATATTACGGATAGTGATCAACGATTGTTTGGGTTCAATAGTGCGGCAGAAAAAATACTGTTCGAGCAATTAATAACCGTGAAAGGGGTTGGGCCCAAGCTGGGCGTAACCATATTAAGTGGGATGCCCATTAATGAACTGATGAGTGCAATTATTAATGGCCAGGCAGGAATACTTTCAAAAATACCAGGCATAGGAAAAAAATCAGCAGAACGAATCATTCTCGAGCTTCGTGAAAAGGTGGCGAATACATCGGCCCGTGGGGAAGGAGCTGTAGGCGGGGGCATGAGCCGGTTCAACAATGTTTCAATGGAAGCGGTTCAGGCGCTATGTTCACTCGGTTTCCGAGCCAAAGACGCCGAAGAGGTTGTTGCCATAATTCAGAAAGAAAGTCAGGATGTAGAGCTTTCCGATTTAATAAAGCAGTCGTTGAAAGCCTTAAAATCCTAGTGATGGCTTAACAATTTCTTTATTTCCAATTTGCAAAAGAGTTGGGTACCATTAAATTAAAGTTATTACTTCAAAATTAGCCCTATCATTGTGTCCAAACAAACCATATTAGTAGTAGATGATGAACGTGATTTACTTGATTTGATTGAGTATAACCTGAAAAAAGAAGGATTCAAGGTTCTCAAGGCTGAAAATGGCGAAGAGGGTATAAGCAAAGCTAAAGAGCATAAGCCAGACTTAATTTTATTGGACATAATGATGCCGAAGATGGATGGTCTTGAGGCGGTTGAAATTATGCGAAAGGACGAGGATCTGAAGAAAACCCCCATTATATTTCTGACTGCTAGAAGTGATGAAAAAACAGAGATTGACGGGTTGAATAAAGGGGGGGATGACTACATTACAAAACCTATTAGCACAACTAAGTTAGTTTCTAGGATTAAGGCGGTCCTAAGACGGTTTGACGATTCTGAGCAAACAGCGAATAAATTAGAAGTACACGACTTACAAATCGATAAAGATCGCTATATCGTGTTACAAGAAGGCAATGAACTTCAACTCCCTCGCAAAGAATTTGAGCTCTTATTTTTCTTAGCGAGCAGAAAGGGGAGGGTACTCGATCGACAAACCCTACTAAATAAGGTGTGGGGGGACAATATTTACGTGGTGGATAGGACGGTTGATGTGCATGTGCGTAAAATTAGAGAAAAAATAGGTGACCATTACATTGAAACCGTGAAAGGCGTGGGATATCGATTTAAAGAATGAGCAGCAAAAAAAAGCGGATACCGACATATAAATTAGGTTTTCGAAAAGCGCTGTACAGCACCGTTCCCATAGGAGTGTTCACTTGGCTGCTGGTTTTTGTTTACTTAGGCAGCAGCACTGTTCAGGGTATAGTGGTTACCGCGGCAATGATTTTTTTAAGCTTTCTGACCTTCTTTGTGATTGATTACCGGGTCGATTACAAGCGCCTTATAATGCTTGAGCGCATCTCTAAAAATATCTCAAAAAAACGATTCGAAGAGATGGATGACCAGACCAGCTCGAGTAATGACGAGCTTGATTATGTGATTAAAAAACTCGTTAAATCTAACCGAACGGTAGAACGAGAAATCCAACGACTCAACCGAATCGAAAATTATCGGAAAGAATTTATAGGGGACATCTCGCATGAACTTAAAACCCCCATCTTTGCTATTCAGGGCTTTATTGAAACTCTGTTGAACGGCGCACTGGAAGATGAGAAGGTGAATAGAAAGTTTTTGCAAAAAGCCATGAGAAATGTAAACAGGCTCATTTACCTTACTAAGGATCTCATGGAAATTTCGAAGCTTGAAACGGGTGAATTAAAGTCGGAAATGGAGGAAATTTATCTCTACGATATTATTAATGAAGTGGTCGAAAGCGTGCAGTATAAAGCACAACAAGAGCAAGTGAATCTATTTATAGAACGGATAGACCGAAACCTGAGGATTAGGGCCGATAAAAATCAACTACGGCAAGTATTAATCAACCTGATAGAGAATGGAATCAAATATAATGTCCCTCAAGGAAGTGTTAGGATTGAATTAAGCCCAACAAAAAGAGCCGACAAAATGATCCTCAATATCGAAGATACCGGCATTGGAATAGATGAGGCTGATTTACCTCGAGTTACCGAGCGCTTCTTTCGAGTCGATAAATCCCGCTCAAGAGAGAGAGGAGGCACAGGACTGGGTCTTGCCATCGTTAAGCACATTATAGAAGCCCACGGAGAAACACTAAAGATTAGAAGCGAACCAAACAAGGGGTCAAAGTTTAGTATAAGTTTAACCCGGGTTGATGTTGACGCGAACAGTCACAGCCCCGATGAAGCGACTTTTTCAGAAATAAGTCGGGGAAAGTAGTACCTTTCAAAGAAAAATCATGGTATACGCAGTAATTATGGCAGGGGGCTCAGGAACCCGTTTTTGGCCATTTAGTACCCAATCCAACCCAAAACAATTTCATCAGCTGTTTGGACGGGGCACCATGCTGCAAAATACAGCGGAAAGAATATCGGGCTTAATCTCACAGCAACAAGTCATGGTGGTGACAAATGATAGCTACACCAACATAGTAGCAGATCAATTACCCATGGCACTACCAAAGAATATTATTGGTGAACCAGTGGCTAAAAACACAGCCCCTTGCGTGGCTATAGCTGCGGCTCTTCTTGAACACCAAGATCCAGATGCGGTGATGGTAGTGTTGCCGGCCGACCATCACATTACCAGACTGGAGGCGTTTTTAGAGGTGCTTAAAGTTGCTGTAAACGTCGCAAAAAAAGGAGAAGATCTTGTTACAATTGGTATACAGCCCAGCTTTGCTGAAACGGGTTTTGGCTACATTGAGGCAGATACAAAAGGGCTGAACGCGAACGGTGATCAGCGAGTCTTTCCAGTCAAGGCCTTTAAAGAGAAGCCCAATCTTAAAACGGCAGAGTATTTTTTAGAACAAGGAAATTATTTTTGGAATAGCGGAATGTTTGTGTGGAAAGCTTCTAAAGTTCTGCAGGAAATTCAAGCACACCTTCCAATGATGTATGATTTATTAGAGCGAGCAAAGCCGGAATTTGGTACAGATCTTGAGGCTGCGGCAATAAAAGATTTTTATCATGAATGTGAGTCTATATCCATTGATTATGGGATTATGGAAAAAGCGGCTTCAGTAAAAGTTATTCCAGGTGACTTTGGGTGGAATGACGTTGGAAGTTGGTCCGCGGTGTATGAATTATCTGAAAAAGATAAGAAATCAAACGCTTTGCAAGCCCTTAATTATTGCTTGGTTGATTCAAATAACAACTTAATTTTCTCCAAAAGTGAAAAAATGATGGCGCTTGTTGGAGTAGAAAACATGGCGGTAGTGGAAACAGAAAAGGCATTGCTAATTTGTGATCTTCGCAACGCCCAAGGAGTAAAACAAGTGGTAGAACAACTCAAGGCAAGCCAAGAATTAAAAAGCTTTTCTTAGAGATAAATAGTTTGCTGGTCATAGGCCAATTTTATATGGTCAGGTAGTCTCTTATTAGAAGGACCGTGCTTAGTTTGGCCATTCATGTGAATTAAATAGGCTTCAGGAATACCTAATTCCGAAATCAAATCAACCGCGTCTGGAATACTCAAATGGGTGGGGTGTTCGGGCTCCCAGCGTAAAGCGCTCAAGATTACAACCTGGACATCTTTTATTAGTCTCTTACTTTCTTCTGGTAACTCTTTTACATCTGTTAAGTAGCATAAGTCATTTATTTTAAAACCGATAATGTCAAGCTCCCCATGTTTCGCTGGAATGGCGGTAATGGTAAAAGGACCGATTTGTATTGGGTCATTGATAGCGTGTAATTGAACACGAGTAGATCCAGGGTAGCGTCCCGCCCCAAACAAGTAATGAAAACGACTTTTTATCGACTCAATAGCCGAAGGAGTTGTATAAAGGGGAATCGAATCTTTCTGTATGTAGTTATACATTCTAAGGTCATCGATACCCGCAACATGATCCATGTGTTCATGGGTTATGAGGACGGCATCAATTTGAGTAATGCCCGCAAAAATGCTTTGAAGGCGAAATTCTGGCCCAACATCGATCACCAAAGAAAAGCCATCCTCCTGAATCCATGCAGAACAACGGCTTCGTATATTTCGCGAGTCGGCAACAAGCCCGCTTTTGTAAAAGCCGCCCGCAACTGGCACTCCCATGGAGGTTCCGCTACCTAGAATGGTACACTTCACTCTAAATCACCCCATTTCTCTTGGATATTAGATTTTAGTTGTAACTGATCCCAAAGTTTTTGTAGCTCTTTCCTAATCACAGGTTTAACAAAAAGACCTTCTAGCGGTATCTGTGCTAGAACAGTAGCCAAGGTTTTAAGCTGCGATTCAATGGGTTTGTTTCTATTAACAATTACTAGCTTATCACCCTCAACTAAGCAGTCAGAGCCAACAAACCCACCTCTTTCTTTGCGTATTTGATACCCATTTTGTTCTAAGAGCTGTTCTAATTCTAGAAATAATTTCTCTGCTTTCAAACCGTATCTCAATTCCTAGTTATCGATTTATTGTATATCTATTCCAATAGAAAATAGCGAGACAACCGATCTATAATCAAAATCCATCCCATCAATGTTAAAATCTTGTTGAAGAGTCTCGTATGAAAAATATACACCACGGCCCCTTAACAGTCGATTAAAATGTATGGTAGTTTTTGTTTTAAATTGATCGGTATTGCCACCAAAAAAATTACCAGCTGAATTACTGAAACCATACCATTTGGTAGCTTCGGTGTAAATGGAAAAGAAGTCAGTAGGCTTCATCGCTATAATGCCGCCAAAACCACCGGAGAAAGCGGTTTGATAAAAACGTTGTCCGTAACCTTCTTTGGTTGCTGCGGTGATGGCTGTTTCGACCCGAAAAGGAATTAAAAATTGGAGGCGGTTTTTTCTAATTAGGTAAGATTGAGCACCTAATTCTACCCCTAGGCGAACCAAAGACTCATTCTCGTTTCCAATTATTGTATTCCCGCCAATGAGATGAATCCGCACACCTGGGCTATTATATTGAATATGTAATAATGAGGGACTCATTTCTAGTGATTGATCACCCGTGATGGCCGGGCTGTCTCCAATGTATTCAAAAGAGACGTCGCTATAGCCAATATGAACACTCGAGCTGAACACCCTGTTTTCTTTTTTTTCATCTTGAACGCTAAACATCTGAGCTTGCAGGTTAAGCCCTAGGCAAAAATGCAGGAGAATAAGGAGGGCTGCTATAGAAATTAACCGTAAGAATATCATTTTGAAGGAATGAATTTTATAAATTTTGCTTTAGACAAGTTAAGCATAACAATTTATTCACGACCATGAAAACACTACTATTTTTACTATTCAGTTTAATCACACTTAATATCGGGCAACCGACAGAGACTATGAGCACAGCACAGAACACACTATATGATTTTGTAATTGAAGATATTGACGGAAACAAAGTTCCACTAGATGCATACAAAGGAAAGGTATTATTAATTGTAAATGTTGCTTC
>CALKOA010000015.1 GCA_938091655.1 uncultured Balneolaceae bacterium
GATGGATCCCTGATAATTGGTTTGCATGTATTCATCGATATTGTGCACCCAGTCTTGAGTGGGTAGGTCTCGCATCCACCAATGTTGGTCACCAATATGGTTGTGAATCATATCCATAATTACTCGCATATCACGCTCATGAGCGGCATCTATGAGGGCCTTGTACTCGGCGTTAGAACCGTATCGTCGGTCGACTTTGTACAAGTCTGTTGCGGCATATCCATGATAGGCTCCATACTCAGGTTTCATATCGTTTTCAATGATGGGCGTAAACCAAATAGCCGTCATACCTAAGTCATCCAAGTAGTCCAAATGCTTAGCAACCCCGGCTAAGTCGCCCCCTTGTCGACGTTCTGGATTCGATCGATCGGCCGATTCGAGCATTCCATCAATGGTATCGTTTTCGGGATTCCCGTTGGCAAAGCGGTCGGGCATCATTAGATAAATGACATCAGACGCGTCAAAACCTTGGTTCTTATTGGTTCGATCTTCGCGATTCTTAAGTTCAAAACTTAGGTCTAATTGTTCATCACCACGGCTTAGTACGATAGGAATATCGCCGGCCTCTGCGGATGAATGTACCTGCAGGTAAAGAAATAGATAATTGGGTGAATCAACGGCAATTTGTTTGGTTAACTGGACCCCCTCATACTCTATCTCTGCTCTATAAAGACCGAGATCAGGCCCATATAATTGAATTTGAACCTCTTCCATAGGCATGTCCACCCACCAAAAAGGAGGATCTACTCGATCTATTTGAGCCTGAGCTTGAGGCTGAAGAGTTAAGATGAAACAACTAAAAAGGATTAAGATTCTAATCATGATGGATAAAACTTGATGGAATGAAGGACTTAATGCTTAGTTACTCGCGCTTTCTAAATAATCAACTACAAGATGGCCTAGCGTTCGAACGCCCAATTCTAAACCGCTCTCATCGATATAGAAATCTGGGGTATGATGACCAGCAGGAGTACCTCCCTCGGGTAAGCCTCCTAGGAAGAAATATAGACCAGGTATTTGCTGTTGAAAGAAAGAAAAATCTTCTGCACCAGTTATTGCTGGTATGGTTACCACCTTTCCAACACCAGCCGCACTCTCCAAAGTTGCAACCATTTGACGTGTCAACTCAGGATCATTATAAGTGATAGGGTATCCATGAGAGATGGTCACTTCGGCAAGTGCACCCATAGCCTCAGCTGTTTTGGTAGCGATGGATTCGACTCGCTCGAAAATGTAATCCCTCATATCATTGTCAAGTGCACGGATAGTACCTTCCATAAAAACTTCTTCAGGAATAATATTACTTCGAACGCCACCATGAATTTGACCTACTGTAACCACGGCAGCCTCATTGGTGAGTTCCATGTTTCTGCTTACAATCGTTTGTAGGTTATTGATGATTTGTGCGGCAGTTACTATTGGGTCTATACCCGACCATGGGGCTGAACCGTGTGCTTGTTTACCATATACGGTAATCTGAAAAGTATTAGAACTCGCCATGATACCGCCCTCTCGATAGGTGATCATTCCAACTGGTGTTGCATCTGAAATATGAAGCCCAAAAATGGCATCTACATCAGGGTTTTTAAGAACGTCTTCTTTAACCATTAATTCCGCACCACCTTCTTCCCCAGCAGGAGCACCTTCTTCTGCCGGTTGAAAAATAAATTTCACACTTCCTTCAAGTTCGTCCTGTAACTCTGTTAAAATTTGAGCCACTCCCATAAGTATTGCAACATGAGTGTCGTGTCCGCAAGCATGCATAACTCCCACCTGATTTCCTTGGTATTCACCTATTGCCGTAGATTTAAAGGGTATATCGGTACGCTCGGTCACTGGTAGGGCATCCATATCGGCACGCAATCCGACAACCGGCCCTGGCTTACCGCCTTCTAAAACAGCGACTACTCCCGTATGTGCCACTCCAGTCTGCACCTTCAATCCAAGTTCTTCAAGATGAGCGGCAATATATTTTGCGGTTTCATATTCTCTGTTTGATAGTTCTGGGTTTTCATGGATATGCCGACGCCATTCAATCACTTTATCCTCTAATTCGGTAGCTCTGGTATCGATTAAGGCTTTTAGATTTTGTGCTTGGATATTAGCGGGTATGAACAACCAACATAGGCCTAAGAAGAGCGCTAAGAAAAATTTATGATTGTATAGGTGATAAAAAACGCGACGATGAAGCATAATTTGCAGGATTTGTTTAAAAGTGGAATCTTCTTTTGGGCTTACCAAATAAAAGTGACTGCTTATAATAAACAAAAAAAACTTAACTCAACTCAAGCATACGTTCCAAGGATAGAACGGCATATTTTGCGACCTCTGGATCCACTTTAATACGGTTTACCACTCTACCCGCTTCAATTTCTTCTAATGACCATAGTAGATGAGGTAGGTCAATTCTATTCATTGTTAAACAGGGGCACATAAACGGATTAAGAGATTCAATTTGTTTGTCAGGATGTTCGGCGATAATGCGATTGACCAAATTCATTTCGGTTCCAATGGCCCACTTAGACCCTGATGGAGCAGCTTCGATGGTATTGATTATAAAATTAGTGGATCCGGAATAGTCAGAATGTTGAACGACATCAAAGGTACATTCAGGATGCACAATGACCTGTATTTCAGGATCGCGCATTTTTGCGTGTTCAATATGTTGAACGGTGAATTTTTCATGTACAGAGCAATGCCCTTTCCAAAGAATGACTCGAACATCTTCCCATGCGCCATCAAATTCAAATTCATTCGCTATAGGGTCATAGACACACATATGCTCTAGAGCAATGCCAAGTTCGAAGGCCGTGTTTCGTCCTAAATGCTGGTCAGGTAAGAAAAGTATTCGCTCCTTTTGCTCAAATGCCCATGTTAGCATAGTATGAACATTGCCTGAGGTTACACATGCTCCTCCATATTTCCCCACAAATCCTTTAATTGCCGCAGTCGAATTTACGTAGGTGAGAGGAAGTATGGTATCCCCCCAAATTTTCTGCATACGCTCCCAACCCCGCTCTGTCTGTTCAATATCGGCCATATCTGCCATGGAACATCCTGCTCTCATATCGGGTAAAATTACCTTTACTTCTTCTTTGGTCAGCATGTCGGCTGTCTCCGCCATAAAATGAACCCCACAAAAAACAATGTATTCAGCCTCTGGCATCTCAGCACAAATCTGAGCCAATTTTAGTGAATCACCTCGGGCGTCGGCAAAATCAATAACTTCGTCTTTTTGATAATGATGGCCTGGAATAAATAGACGAGCACCTAAACGGCTTTTAATTTCAGATACACGATGTGCCATTTCATCGCTACTTAACTCATAATAGTGATTGGGAATTCTCAGATCGGTTTCTACACCTAATAAGTCGTTTAGCTCCATAAGACAAAAAATAATCGGTTTAAGCTAAGTTCAAGTTACTTGTGATCGGATCATATACAACAAGTCGGCATTCACGGTTTTTTTATTGTGTGATCTCTATGTTTATACGTGAATACGCTTAAGATAGCATTTTAATCGGTAATACGTTATATCACCATAACCTTGGTTATTCTCTTCAGGGTTCGCATTCAGGCACTTTTAATCAATATAAAAGCTAATATCACATGCCTTTACAGAATGGGTAATCCACCCTACAGAAATTACATCTGCCCCACATCCTTTGTAGGCGGCAATGTTATCAGGATTTATTCCGCCCGATAGTTCAACAATGATCGATTTCGGAATGTGTTGGCGTAGCTCTTTAACTCGATCTGGAGTCTGGTTGTCCAACATAATTACATCTACTTCGGCGTTCACCGCTTGTTGCACTTGATCTAGTGTCTCAACCTCTACTTCAATTTTTATCATATGCCCTTGCTGTTCACGAACCAGTGCTACAGCCTTTTCTATACTTCCAGCCGCCGTAATGTGATTATCCTTAATCATAACCCCATCATCTAGCCGAAAGCGATGATTAAAACCACCACCACATCGCACAGCGTATTTTTGCACCATTCGTAAACCTGGCAACGTTTTACGCGTATCGGTGACTTTAATGCTTGGATCATCTAAGCGCCTAATTAGATCTTGAGTTGAACTGGCAATTCCTGAGAGGTGTTGCAATAGATTCAAAATGACCCGTTCACCGCTCAGCAAGGTGCCCACTGGTCCATTCACATGGGCAAGAATCGACCCTGCTTCAAAACCTTGACCATCTTCAACTAACCAAGAAAGCTCAACGCCCCCATCCAACGCGTTATATACCCTCTCCACAACCTGCATACCTGCAAAAATTCCTGACTGCTTGGCCACGAAGCGGCCATTTTTTCGGGTTGATGTATCAAAAAGCCATTGGCTAGACCAGTCCCCCATTCCAAGGTCTTCTTCTATGGCTTGTTTAATTAGATGATCTAAGCTTAATGGGTTCATAAGAACTATGTGGGTTTGAGTGGTACTTTTTTAATAATTTACTGATAGTCGTTTTAACCACTTCAAAGTAGGTGTAAGGTACGCAGATACCATCACTAAAACACTTTTCTTAGTCTCTTAAAAGTAAAATAAGCGCTAATGATCTATTTGGATTACGCAGCAACCACACCCATGAGCGAGCAGGCCTTACATACGTATACTAAGGTAGCTAGAGAATATTATGGGAATGCTAGTAGTTTGCATGAAGAAGGCACTCGAGCTCAACAGATTGTTACAGCATCTAAACAAGTAATTGCCCAAGCTTTAGGAGCTTCTGGCCGGCATTTACACTTTGTAAGTGGGGCAACGGAAGGAAATTTTTTGGCAATTTATGCATTGTTAGAATCGGTAAAGCAGCAAGATCCCAGCAAGAATCATATTTTATGTTCTCCAATTGAACATGATTCGGTTCTTCGGGTAATGAATAGGCTGGTAGCCGAGGGGTGGGAGGTAGAGTATATGCCACTTTTAGACAATGGTAGAGTATGCATTGACCAACTCAAAGAATGTTGTACCGAGTCAACGGCATTAATTGCTTTGCAGCTTGTTAATTCCGAGTTGGGAACGTATCAACCCGTGGGAGAAATTGCTGAAATTGCACGGAAAATGGACATAAAAGTGCATTGTGATGCGGTTCAGGCATTTGGAAAAATACCTATAGATGTACAAGCATTGGGAGCTCACTCGCTAAGTATTTCTGCGCATAAAATTTACGGACCCCAGGGTATTGGAGCCATATGGTTAGATCCAAAAGTGGAATGGAGCGGATTTTTTCCAAGCGCCACCTCTAAGAAATTTAGACCAGGTACATTAGCCGTTCCATCTATAGCCGCTTTTGCCGTTGCCACTAAAGGAATGATCGAAGACATGGAGGCCGAATTTGTGCGGGTGCAACAGCTAAGGGAAGTTTGGTTGGAGGCGTTGGGTGGTATGCCAAACCCTCCAATAATTGAGGGAGCTAAGAGCTCAGCCCATCAAAGTCCGTTCATTTTAGGGCTTCGGTTCCCAGGCATGGAAGGGCAATTTTTAATGCTCGAGTGCGATCAGGCAGGTGTGGGTATATCCACGGGAAGTGCTTGTCAATCTGGAACGGATGAACCTAATGTTAGCATGAAGGCTCTGGGTAGAAGCGAGCAAGAGGCTAGAGAATTTGTTCGTTTTTCATTTGGTAAGGGTCATGATGTTGAGGAAATACCTCATATTATTGAGAAAATTCGTACTATAGTAGAGCGACATTATTCTCATGTTTCAACTTTTTAATGTTCATTTAAACGTAATTGTATCATGTTTTTTAATCGAATTTCAATCTTTAGTTTTGTTGTTCTATTGATAATGGCTTGTGGCCCCTCCGAAGCGCAACAAATTAACAATCAAATTACCACTTCTTCTGGGTATACTCCTGAAATTAACCCTAATCCAGACGCACCTGTTCAAATTGTAAAATTTAGTGACTATCAGTGTCCTGCCTGTAAGTTTTTTGTTCCGATTGAACAAAAAATAAAAGAGGATTACGGCGATCAAGTAAGTATTGTTACGAAACATTTTCCATTGTCCATGCATCCATACGCCCATGTTGCCTCTCGTTCTGCAGAAGCAGCTAGAAAACAGGGTAAGTACAAGGAAATGCACGATAAAATATTTGAGGGACAAGAAGTCTGGTCCAAAGGCAATGCCGAACGCTTATTTATCGGCTATGCTGAGGAAATTGGTTTAGATACCGAAGTATTTACCGCCGATATGAATTCTGCCGAAATGAATCAGATTGTGATGGAGCAGCGTAAAGAGGGGGTTCGGATGGGCGTAAATGCAACACCTACATTTTACATCAATGGGATAAAAGTCGAGAACAATCCCCAGACCTACATGGGATTTAAAGTTTTAATTGATCGGGAATTGGATTAAGGTTTTAGGATTTTTATCCACTTCTGGTCACATTAACTCGATAAAACGCGATGATACAACCATTTTTAGGTGTTGAACCAATAATTAATCCTACCGCCTTTATTGCCGATAGCGCTGACATTATCGGTGATGTTCATATAGGAGAAATGTCGAGCGTGTGGTTTAACGTGACCATTCGGGGTGATGTAAATAAGATTCGGATTGGGAACCGTTCGAATGTTCAGGATAATGTGTGTATTCATGTAATGAACCAAACGGGCCCAACACAAATTGCTGATGAGGTGACCATTGGTCACGGCGCAGTGGTTCACGGGTGTACGATTCAAAGTCGGGTACTAGTGGGAATGAATGCCACCTTACTCGATGGTTGTGTGGTAGAATCGGATGTTATAGTCGCGGCAGGCACCTTGGTTCCTCCAGCTAAGGTGTTGGAAGGGGGTTATTTGTATATGGGCTCGCCTGCAAAAAAAGTGCGTAAATTGAGTGAGAATGAGCGGGAATCTATTGGTGATTATGCCCAAAATTATGTCCGATACAGTCGCGTTTATAGAGGAGAGCATTCTTATACGGAAAATCCATTCTATCGCCGCGACCTTTGAGCGGGATTTATGTTCATATCCCATTTTGTAAGCAGGCCTGTTCGTATTGCGATTTCTATTTTGTCACTAAATCGGATCAGAAAGAAAACTTTGTTCAGGCTTTAATTGCAGAAATTGCTGCTCTTGAAGGACAGCTGTTTACAGAGGAAGTGGTTAGAAGCGTATATTTTGGTGGAGGTACGCCTTCACTGTTAAGCGCAGATCAATTGGGGCGTATTATATCCGAATTGGAACGGGTATTTAGCTTGGAACTGGATGAACTAACCATTGAAATGAATCCTGATAATGTGACTCCTTATTATTTAACGTCGTTAAAGGCTTGTGGGTTTGATCGAATAAGTATGGGTGTTCAGAGCTTTTCAGAGAAAAGTCTAAATTTTATGAATCGAGCGCACGATCGAAATCAAGCCTTGCAGGCATTAGAAGATATTGTGACATCATCGTTTGAAAACTATACAGTTGATCTAATTTATGGCCAACCCGATCAAACGAGTGCCGAACTGCAAGAGGATATTGACCAACTCATGGTATTTAATCCTCCCCATATTTCGGCATATGCTCTTACCATTGAGCATAATACTCGTTTAGCAAAGCAAGTGGAGCTAGGAAAGGTGAAGCCAGCAGCTGATGATGAGGTGGCTGATCAAATGGATTTGTTGGCTACATCCTTGATGAAGTATGGACTCGACAGATACGAAGTGAGTAGTTTTGCAAAAGCGGGGTTTGAAGCTAAGCATAATCAAATATATTGGGATCATGGAAATTATTTAGGGCTTGGACCAGGAGCTCACTCCTTTTGGTGGCCAAAAACACCCATTGAGAAAGAAAGATTGATGGGCGATGATGTGGGGTTTTTTAGGGGTTTACCAACTGAACAAGCAGCTGGGTTGCGATGGTCCAACCCTAAAGATCTTACAGGATATATTCATAAGAAAAATGAATACCAACAGAGATTGTACAGTCTTGTTGAATCAACTAGCGAGCTTAGTTTGGCGGAAGAATATATATGGCTTGGACTGCGAACTAGTCGCGGATTTGATCGTGGAGTATTGTCTGAGCGGTATAATTATGAGTGCAACGCAAAACAACAAAACCGATTAGAGGGCCTGGTTAACGATGGAAAAATAACTCAAGATGGTGAGCTTTTTTGCCTTACTCGTGAAGGTATTCGATTGGCCGATTATATTGCCTTAGATTTGTTGAGCTAATCTAACTAGATTCAGTTATTACATGCTGTTTGGATAATAGACCGAAGCACTTCGATAGCTTTGAGCTAAGTTACTTTTTCCAGCATTTTCATAGGCTTGGGCAACATGCAGTAAAGCAATACGCAGTCGCTCTCTTTCAATTTCGCTGAATGAACCAGGGGTTGCTACTTTAGGAACGGATAAGGTAGTACCATCAGCAATATCATCAGGATTTTGACTGGTACTAAAGTTTTCTTCAAACAGTAGTACCCAGAGTCGTGGGTTGCCATAAATTTCTTGAGCCATGTTGTAGAGTCCGATTTCACTCCTGAAACGTACACTTTCAGAGGTAGAAGATCCTGATGAAGTGGAACTAGATGCTATAATATTACTCAAGTTTCTTGATGTGTTGACGTTTGACCTATTGGTACTTTGTGTAGCATCAGGAGTTAATTCAGTACGATCAATAGTATTGGTTTGGATGGGTTGCTCTTGAGTATTACCAGTTAACTTAGTTTGAATTGATTGTTGACTTGAAGTATTCATACTATCAGTGGACCCTCGTCCAAAGAATGTGTCCACTATGGACCCAATTAAAAATCCACTTATAAAGATCACAAAAATAGTTACTAAACTACTTGAGATAAATATTTTTTTATCGATGCTAATTGTAGCATTGGATGTAGGTTTTATTCGTTCTGATTTTGAACTAATATTTTTTATGGCTGTTTTTAGTTCATCCATTGACTCTATAAAATCTTTAAGTAAATCCTCTTCGACAGGTATATATTTTTTCGGATTAATTGAGCTTTCAATATTGGGAAGGGTACTTTCTTTTGTAATTTGTGGAGGTGTAGGATCAACAGCAGATGTACGCTCTACCGAGATGATATTATTTGGGAATACATTCTCTTTTTCTTCTTCCTGATTTGGTGCATTTTGTTCGGTAAAGTCTTCATCATCAACCCGAATATCTAGGGAATTACTCATCATATGTTTCTTCTTTTGCAGAATTAATAATTCTAATTCATCCAATAAAGCGGTTTTTTCTGAGTTCTCTAATTGCACATCATTTGTTTCAAGATCATTTGCTGGTGTCGTGGAAAGCTTAGGTATTTTAAATTCAACTGTTTTAGCTTTTTCCTGAGATTTTATTCCGTCTATATCCTCAAAAAAAGAGTCATTATTTTTTTCCATTTCTTTATTTTTATTTTTAAGTATGTTTGATTCGTTTGAAATTGGAATTTGATTAAGCTCATCAGATATTTGCAACTTGTCACTTGTACTTAAAAACGTAGCAGTATCTATACTATTTCTTGGTTTGTCATTTAAATTTTCATTTTTATTGGTAATATTATTGTTACTAACCAAATCGGCCAGCCTTTTATATGGAGTAAAGTATATTCGCTTGTGAGCTGGAATAATAATTCTTTCGCCTGTACCTGGCTGAGTTCCTTCTCGATCAGCTACCTCTGAAATGGTAAAACGCCCAAAACCTGTAATAGTTGCTTTTCCTTCACTAATAGCTACTTCGGTAACTGTTTCAGATAAAGCCTGAATAAATAATTTAGCCTCGGTGGTACTAATTCCAGCTTTTAATGCGAATAAATCGATGAGCTCACTTGCATTTCTTTTAGTACTCACAACCCGGCTCCCTTTAACTCTTCTTTAACCGCTTTGGTGGGTGTGAATTGTATAATTATTTTAGGTGGTACGCGCATTTTTTTCTTGTAATGCGGATTATACGCTATATAAGATGCTCGTTCACGGGTTTCAAATTGCCCTAAGCCAGGAATTTGGATCGTGTTTTGCTGCTTTAATTCCTCACACATTAGATCAATAAGATGAGCTAATCGTTCTTCTGTTTCATTTTTTGTGAGCGATAGTTGCGTACTTAATTCATTGACCAGGCGTGCCTTATTCATAGTAATGCAAGTTTATTCTCTATCTATCGTTTAATGATATGTACGATGATACGATTGTTATACAACTAGATGATATTATTAGAAGTATACTTTATTTAATTTAAAAATGAAACAAAGCTCATAGAAAAGGCCATGATACCACCCCATATCATCGAATCACGGTCATCAATTTAGAAGAAACTTGATTAGCTGCACTAATTCTATATATAAAGGTGCCTGCTGATAAATTGCTAAGGTTAATGGAGAATTGCTGCAATCCCGCATTAGCTCGACCCCTAAAAACGGTCAAGGTATGGCGACCTAATAGATCAAATATATCGATGCTCAGGTCGGTTCTGCTTGGTAGCATGAGTTCGATGGTAGTTCGATCGGAGGCGGGATTGGGATAGTTTTGCTGAACTACAATATTTTCTCCGTATGTATAGTCACTAAGCACAAGTTCAAAATATCCATTTACCTGTTCATGGGTATTAGTCACGATAATCCCTAGTTTTTGTACATCTTCCCAATTACTATTGAGTCGGTATTCAATCCATGAATCAGCCGTCGATTCGTTATATAATGGTTGATATAAGGGAGTTCCATCATTCAGATAGGTAAGTACACCGAAGGTTATGGCCGCATCATCGACCATAGAATGAATGCGTACAAAACTTCCAGGGACATCATCAACAATGACCTCATAATATCGGCTAGACATTCGGCTTAAATCACCTGTAATTTTCCCTTCTACTTGAACATCTAGTACGGGATCAGGTACTGATGAACCCAAATCAATTGCAAACTCGGTTAAGGTATTAGTAATAAAGGGATCAGGATAAAAGGCACTTTCTTCAAAACCAAATGAGGGATATATGGAGTTAAGTCCTGAGGCATAGTGGAATGCATAAGCCTGCAATAAGGTGGGTTTCCATGATTTATTTTTTGTTTTTAGGACTTGTTGCGCGGCCTGGAGGAAAGTAGTCTGTGGGTCTTCAGCAATTAATTCCCAAGACAAAGGCCAGAAATCAGCACCAATTATTTCATGGAAATAAAGGGCAAAGGTAACATCTTCATAGGAACCTGGAATTAGGCTTCTATGCGCTTGTGTAAAAAGATCAGTTGAAAAATCATCGATATAGTTGTAATAATCATTGACATTATCATAAACCACTTCTTCCATGAGCGTTGCGTCCATTTCGGCCCATTGGTCTGTTTCACCTTGCCAATTATTTTGTATGTATTGGATAGCATGCTTGAATTCATGGGCAATAGTGACCTGAAGTGCTCCTTTCGCCTGATTTTCAGGATGATCGTTGGGTGGAAACCCAGCAAAGTCATTCTCGCTAAAAATACATGTACTGGTTGAATTTACTCCACAAGCGAAAATCCCAGTTCTAGACGTATTGGTGAGCCCATATGCTCCATAGGAAGATAAATCTTTTAGGTAGATATCGTAGCTGGTACCAGTAGGGATTGGATCGGGATATCCGAGTTCATTGATTTGGAGTTGATAGGAGGAGTCTGCAGCTTCAGCCGCCCACTCTACAAAGTCAGGAATTCCGTCTTCATTGGCATCCGTATTGGGTACAGCATCTATCCCATTAGTAACATAATGAATGGTAAATTTCCTAGATTCAGAGAGGTATTGTTGACGCTCATTTAGAAGTTTTGACGTAGCTATAAGGGTTAGCCCTTCTTCAAATAGTGTACCAAAGCGTTCCATGGCTAAAGAATCGTCTTTAAGAAAAGGGGTTAGACATTTGGTGAAGGCCTCTGTTGGACGTTCTTTTGATGATACGGTGACGTTAGAGGACTCGATGGTTGAGATAGATTCTGACATAGTTTGGGCAGCGATGGGTACACTAAATCCAACGAATCCTAGACAAATGAATCCTATAAGATAAACAAGGGAAAGTGGACAAATAAAAAAAGTGTGGGTCTTTCTGTATCCCAAGGTGGTACTTCCTTCTAAATTATGGTTATCTTTATGTGTATAAAGGAATTATCTATGTTACAAACTATGTACGAAGTTATACTCTATTACCATTTTCTTGAAATTGTGTCGCCCGATGAGTTTTGCAAGGCACACAGGGCTAAATGTAAAGAATTAGGTCTTAAAGGTCGTATTTATATTTCAGAAGAAGGTCTTAATGGTACCGCCTCCGGGAGCTCCGAACAAATAGAAGCATATAAACAGTATGTATGGGCTCTACCTGGTTTTGATCAAACGGAATTTAAGCAGGAGTCCTATGACGAGGTACCATTTGCAAAGTTGATTTGTAAAGTGAGAAAGGAAATCGTCTCCTTACATGTCGATGGGGTGGACCCTAGAGAGGGAGGGAGGCACCTAAAACCACATGAATGGCGAGCAGTTCTAGAATCCGATGAAGAGCATGTAATCATAGATGTGCGGAACAATTATGAATCTAAAGTAGGTCACTTTAAAGGGGCAATAAAACCCGATGTTAAAAACTTTTATGAATTTCCAGAATGGTTAAAAACAGCGGATATACCAAAGGATAAAAAAGTACTTATGTATTGTACGGGGGGGATTCGCTGTGAGAAGTTTTCGGTACTTATGAAAAAAGAAGGCTGGGAAGATGTCAACCAGTTGCATGGTGGAATTTTAAATTATGCGTACAAAGAAGGAGGAGAACATTTCAAAGGGAAGTGTTTTGTCTTTGATGATCGACTTGTAGTGCCGGTCAATCCTAATGATTTAGCGCCTATTGCCCATTGTGAAATTACGGGGAAGCCAGCCGATAGTTATGTTAATTGTGCTAATATGGAGTGCAATAAGTTGTTTATTTGTACTGAAGAGGGAGCACAATTGATGGAGGGTTGTTGTAGTGAAGAATGTAAAAAAAGTGAATATCGAAGGCCCTTTGATCCAGATCAAGCTTTCCAACCCTTTAGAAAGTGGTATAATTACTTTGATGAAGATTTTAAAGAACGAAATAAAGAGTGGATCAAAAAAGCAGAAACCGAAGCCCCAAACGGCTGCCTGTCGTGATTAATCTAAACTCTTACTAAGATAGTCTAAGCGAGTATGAATAAGCCCTGGTTCGCATAAGGCATGACTTTGTCGCGCAAGATACGATTGGTTTCATCCTACCCCTATACTCATCAAACAGTGGTTCGAAGCGATGGGCATGGTAAAGAACTCCACCACTATTTAGTTGAACGTTTTCCACATGTAGGAAAAAAAGCATGGCGTCATCGTGAACATGAGGGCCTAATTCAAGTTTTAAGGGATGGAAAACCCATAGAGACCCACAAATTGAATGAAATAGGTTTACTGGCTGGTGATACTATTGTTCATCATGTACCTAAAATGATAGAGCCTAGTGTTCCCGATGAGGTCATGATATTGGAGGAGTCACCTGATATACTGGCGGTATTTAAGCCCGCACCAATGCCCATGCATGCAGGAGGTCGATACTATAAAAACAGCCTGCATTATATTTTACAAGAAAAAGGCTACGAGGCATTGCGAATAGTACACAGGCTCGATGCGGTAACATCGGGTCTTGTTATTTTGGCAAAAAATATAGAAATGGCACGTGAATGTACCAAAGCTTTTGAAGAGTCCAGGGTAAAGAAAATCTATTGGGCGCGAGTTCAAGGAAATCCTACAGCAAAAGGAGAACACCTTATCAACGCTCCTATCCGCAGAAAAAAAGGATTTGTATTTGAATGTGGGGATGGTTTAGATGGAGCTCTTGCCGCCCAGACCTTCTGCACTTTATTACGTAAAGATGGACCAGAATCTTTGATTCAATGTCGTCCAATTACTGGAAGAACCCATCAAATCCGCCTGCATCTATCCTATTGGGGGCATCCAATTCATAATGATCCCATCTACGGCCCAAACGGAGATAACTCCGGTGTTCGCTTGCAAAATCAAGGCATTGCTCTTGTAAGTAAGAGCCTAGAATTCCCAACTCTTGGATTTAGTTTTAGTCTTCCTAATCAGTTGGTTTTAGATACGCTTCGGCAATAGCAACGAATTGTTTAGGTTTATCCAAAAAAGCATAATGCCCGCATCCATCCATTACAACTAAAGCAGCCTCAGCAAGTCCCTTTTCCATCCTTTGCGCTTGATATAGAGGTGTAGCATCGTCATTTTTACCCCACAATAATAGTACGGAATGGGAAATTTTTGGAAGAGTAGGTTCTAAATATTCTGTCACCGAATGAACAAAAGTTTCACGCATAACACCGGATAAGACAGCATACTCACGAGAACCCAGAGATTTCCAGGTCGATGTTGTCCGAAGCCAATCTAGACCTCGTGATTTGAAGGGCTCTGGGAGTAAATTAAAGGGTGTTTTAAGGATTTTAGCTACATATTTTTTAGCATAAAAACTCGCACTGCGGCGTGGCTTCATTCCGGCACCACCCGTAATTAATACATTTTGAACATGCTCCTTGGACCAAGGCCGAGTGAGTAATTTTAACGTAATTCGTCCACCAAAAGAATGGGCTAAAATATCGAATTTTAGAAGACCTATATGTTCCACCCAGGCTTGAATACTATCGGCATAATCATCAATTTTCCAAGCAAAAGGGGGCTCAGAAGATTCTCCAAATCCAGCCAAATCTATCACATAACAATCACGATGAAAAGCTAACATCCGACCAAGAGGTTGCATTATTTTTTTACTTGCACCCCATCCATGTAGAATGATGAGCGGACACGATGAGCTGTTAGGTACCTCAGTAGTTGAATTATGCGATGAATCACTAGCTGAACCTATGGAATGTTCCATACGTATATGTTCCCAAGCCAAGATGGTTCCATTGTAATCAAAGCGATGGGCTTGTATGGTAGGGTTATCCCCAGTAGTGGATAGTAACATGATTAAATATAGTGCTAGTTGGATAAAAAATTAAGCTCCAAAAAAAACAAAGGTTGCCTAAAATATTTTGTAAGTATACAAAGCTAGGGAGCTCTTACTATTCAGAAGTTTTGAGTTATTTCATCATTTAATAAGAAAGGATTCGTATGCACATCAACCGGATATTGTTTTATTGGAGTCAGTATTTGGGAGCTGATCCTAAAGAAATCACACTTATAAGCAGCCTTTTAGTAACAGTAAGTCTGGTTGGTTTTTTTCAGATTGTGAGCCTGCGAGCTACATCAACAGCAACCCCTTCGTATGATCAACAATACCACGAATTTGTTGAACGATCTCAGGCTTTTGAGCAATCGTATGAAAAAATAGTTGGGTCCATCTCTGATTCATTGTCATCAAGATCTAACACACTACGATCAGATTCAGGAGATACCCTTACTATAAATATGAATACAGCAACACTTAAAGAATGGGTTCAACTCCCCGGAATTGGTGAGGTTTATGCCCAAAGAATACTCGAATATCGAAGTATACATGGAGATTTTAGCCGTTTAGAGGACTTAATGGAAGTGAAAGGCATTGGTCAAAAACGATGGGAAAAATTAAAAATACACCTATACATTGAATCTACTATGGAATGATTAGGCATGCTATTGAATTCAAATTATTAGACTGCATAGCCTTCTGGGGTTTTAGTATATTCAATAAGCACAATAACCATTCATGAATCCGCTGTACTATGCCAAGTATATTATGGGCAGATGATGAGATAGATCAACTACAATCCAACATACTTTTCCTACAAAGAAAGGGCTTTGAAGTCATAGCGGTGACCAACGGTAGAGACGCTGTAGCAATGATGGATAAGCAGCTGTTTGATGTGGTTTTTTTAGACGAACAAATGCCAGGGATGGGGGGATTGCAAGCCTTGGAACAAATTAAATCCAAATTTCCATTGGTTCCTGTAGTCATGATTACGAAAAGTGAGGAGGAATCAATTATGGAAGAGGCCATTGGAGCTAAGATATCTGACTATCTTATCAAGCCAGTAAATCCATCACAGATACTTCTAACCGTAAAAAAATTATTGGATAGAGGTCGTTTAGAAAACGAAAAATCGGCCCAAAGTTACTTGCGTTCTTTCCCCGAAATGGACGCCTTACTCCATCATCGTACTACCTGGCAAAGCTGGATTGAGGTATATAAAAAGTTAACTCAGTGGCAAATGGATTTGGGCCAAGGAGATGAAACCTTAAGGCAGGTGTTGGACGATCAATTTCAATCGGCCAATCGAGAGTTTGGTAAAATGGTAGAGCAAAACTACAGGCAATGGATAAAAAAGTATGAACTAGTAGACGCCTTTGACCGAAATCAAGAAGAAAATGAATCCCCTTTGTTGTCGCCAGGGATACTATCTACCTACATAGAACCCTTGATTAAGCAAGGAAAGCATGTCATGTTCTTTGTTATTGACTGTATGCGATATGATCAATGGTTAGTTTTTGAGAGATATTTGAACCAATATTATGATATTCAAACCGAATTTTATCTCTCGCTATTACCTACCGCAACCCCCTATTCTCGAAATGCTATATTTTCCGGCTTAACTCCGTTACAAATTTCAAAACAATACCCAGCATTGTGGGAGCAGGGTCAAGATGAGCAATCTTGGAATAGACATGAACACGAGCTGCTCAATTCTTATGTCTCAAGAAGAGGCTTAGGGATTAAAACGAAATATGAGAAAATACGTAATGCACAGGAAGGGCGTCAGATTGCACAAAAAATTAAAAGTTACGCCCAAAGTCCACTCTCGGCTTTTGTATTTAATTTTGTAGACACCTTAGTCCACTCTCGTTCCGATTCCGATGTTATTAAAGAGTTGGCACCCGATGAAGCAGGATTTAGAGCTATCACAGAGGCATGGTTTCAACATTCTTCCCTGTTTCAGATGTTCAAAGAATTGTCGGAGGAGGGGGTTCATCTTATCATTACGACCGATCATGGTTCAGTAAGAGCCCTTCGGGATACTAAAGTGTTCGGTGACAAGGATACTGCAACGGGCTTGAGATATAAGTATGGACGAAATTTAAATGCCGAAGAAGAAGACTCAGTCATTGTGTTCAAAGAAGCTCAAGCATTTGGCTTACCTGAATACGCCAACGTCAAAGACTACCTGATAGCAAAAGAAAATTATTATTTTGTGTATCCCACTAACTACCATAAATATCAAAACCGCTACAAGGACACCTTTCAACATGGGGGTGCTTCTATGGAAGAAATGATTTTACCTTTGGCACTCTTAGAACCTAAATCAAAAGATGGATAGCAGCCTAGGTCATACTTTTCTTTCTTCATCAGTTGAACAAACCATCGCCTTAGCCAAAGAATTTGCCCAGAGACTACAGCCAAATGATGTGGTCATAATTCAGGGAGGGTTAGGAGTAGGTAAAACTCATTTTACAAAAGGATTGGCAGCTTATTTCGATATCAAACAAGAGCAAGTACAGTCGCCGACCTATGCGGTGGTGCATGAATATGTTGGGCAAACAACTCTTTATCATTTTGACTTATATCGTTTGAAATCGCCAAGTGAGCTTCAAGAAATTGGATTTGAAGAATATCTTTATAACGAGGGTATTTGCATTATAGAGTGGCCTGAACTAGCCCTACCATACGTCTCAGGCGATTGGTGGTCAGTGGATATTGAACGCTCGAATAATGAACCAGAGAGTCGAGCGATTCATGTACGAAAAAAACAGACCTATGTCGCTGGACAGTAAAAAAAGACTTTCATACCGATTAGATTTATTACCGGTGATTATGCCCTTTCACCGGCGAGCAAAGAACGAACTTGTGCCGGGGGATTTAGTTTACTATGGCCCAAGTCCAGAATTTTACGGGATTGGTGAAATTGTTCTGAGAGAAGAAAACGTATGTGTAGTTGATTTTAGAGGAACAGGGCTATTAGGCATACATAAGGATGAAATTCTTATCAACTATTTAATACCCATACATACCCTGAATTTGACGGGCGTATTAAAAACAAAAGTATGATAGATTATTTATTCAGCCTTGAGGGCTTAGCTGTGGGCACTGGTTTAGCCAGTGTCTGGTTTTCGGTTAAAGAGCGTATATGGGTATATCCTATTGGATTGGTTAGTGTCGGTATCTATGTGTACTTATCCTACGTATTTGGGATTTACGCTGATATGGGCATCAATATATACTATGTTATTATGAGTATATATGGTTGGTATAGGTGGCTGCAGCCCTCAGGGAGCAGCGCAGTTAAAGAAATTACTCGTAGTAGTAGAAATGAATGGATTTTATCCATCGTATTGTTTCTACTTTCTTGGCTTGCACTTTTTGTTATTCTTCAAAGATTCACTGATAGTGAAATTAGGCTTTGGGATTCCTTTACTACATCGTTGGCTATTGTGGGAATGTGGCTTATGGCTGAAAAAAAAGTCGAACACTGGTTGTTTTGGATTGTAACCAACCTAGTTTCTATCCCTCTGTATTATTATAAAGGGCTGGTGTTGACCAGCGGGCAGTTTTTTGTTTTTACTGTGTTAGCTGTAATGGGTTGGCTACAATGGAATAAAACTCTTTCGATTGGAGATCAAAGTAATCAGCCTTCTCTCCATTAATCTCAGGTATGATAATGATTTAGGCCATTGATAAGAATAGGCTTAGTTTATCCATCCATTTTTCGTTATCCAGTGGCGACATAGAGGACACATCCACCTGTTGTTGCCCCAATTCAGTGTATAAGGCTGCATGTGCGCTTTCATGATTAGATAAAGCCAGCAAATCAATCTTTAACAATTTTGTACTAACTCCTTTTTCGCTTAAAATAACATCTAAGCTTTGTGTATTTCCCTTGCCATTCATTGCAAACGCAATCCGAGTGTGAGTTTCATCTTCCCCAAAACTAGTTATGAGATAATAGTTGTCTAGCATAAATTCCGCAGGAATATCCTCAAAATCCAAATAAATAGGTGGAGACTGCAAATCTACATACAAGCGTGAGCATATATTTCGCACTAACTCATGCAATGAGTCTGGGATGTACGGATATACAAATCCACGATCCACCCAATATGGTAGTTGCCGATCAACCTCTCGGGTCGATTTGTACTCATCCGGAAGATATTCAAGATATTCAATACCTCTTGATGTACGTTGAAACCAGACATCAACTCTGCCATTGGTAATAAGTAAATAGGGACTGGGAAGGCTCAGATGGTATTTTGCAATTTGCTGCGCGACCTGTTCATTTAAAGGTATATGTACCTGTTTACATTCTACTAGGCAATGAGCTTGATAATTAGCATCAAAACAAACAAGATCGATGCGACCTTTCTTTTGATTACCTAGGTTAACAGTAAACTCAGGACCAATTTTGCTGGGCGACAGTTGACACTCTTGTAGGAAGTATTCGGCTACCCGGAGTCGAATACGTTCTTCTGGTCTGTTTTTAAGCCATTGCTTGTGAATGGGGTTCCACAGCTCCAATTCATTGGACCGATGACGAACGATTGGATAGTGGTGTAAGGCGGTGCTTAACAAATTTAGGTTCCTTGAATACTGCAGGGCTATGTTGTTTTTTCTTTTGGTTCAAGCTTAGTGACAGCCAAAGCTGAGTATAGCTAAACAAAACATTGCACAGTTTTGATATTGTCGCTTATTTATTATCGACCAAAGAAAAAAAAACTTAAGACTTTACCAGTGCTGCTCTATGGGTATTACGATTGATGTAGTATTGTTGAACAATCGATAACACATTGTAAATGAGATAGTAAAGGCTCAATCCAGAAGCAAAACGGTTAAATATGAACAGCATCATAATTGGGAGTAGATACTGCATTATTTTCATCTGCTGAGCCATAGCACCGCTTGCGGCACCACCGCCACTCGCCCCCCCGGTAAGTCGGCTTTGTAACCCCATGGAGAGTGACATCAATAGTACAAACCCACCAATTTGATCTCCTATAAACGGGATTCCAAAGGGTAAATTGATGATAAAATCTGGTGCGGATAAGTCATTTGCCCAAAGGAAAGATTCTTGTCGTAATAGAATAGAATTTTGGAAAAATTGCCAGAGAGTGATTAGGATAGGAAACTGAAGTAACATGGGCAAACACCCTCCTAACGGATTCACTTTATTTTTACGATACAAATCCATGGTCGCTTTCTGCTGCTTCTGAGGGTCATTTTTATATTTTTCTTGTAGTTCTTTCATCTGCGGCTGTAGTTCTTTCATGGCCGCCATACTTTTAAAACTTTTATAGGTGAGTGGAGAAAGTACAAGTTTAACAGCAACCGCAAATACAATGATTAATACACCGTAGTTGGAGATAAACCCACCCATTACATTAAAGAATGGAATAACAATAAACCGTACAAATGGATCAGAAAACCATCTTAGCCATCCATAACCAACTTCTACCATATCAAAAGCATGATCATTATAGCTTTTCATGTCGGCATATTTAGTTGGCCCAATGTAGAGTCGGTATTCTTGGATTCCATTACTAGGTATGTCAGAATTGACCATGGCTTGATATGCGTGGTCGGTAGTTGCTTGATCCACTTTACCATTGATTTGACCCGCAAGTAAGGCTCCTTCAGTACTATGGACCGGTTGTATAAGTTGAGCAAAGAATTTTGTTTTGGTGGCTACCCATTCCACCGCGCCGTTTACGTTTAATTCGTTGTAGCCGTTGTTTTCGTCTGGCTTGTCGACTTTAAGTCTTTCGAGTTCTCCCCCTGCATATAAGTAGGCAGAAGTCGCGAGAGCCTCTTGCACTCGATCACGTTCGGTGAAATTTAATGGGCTATTAAAACTAAAATCAACGGATCGGCCTAAGATATAATCTTGAATACCAATGTATTCTATACTTAAGTCTATCTCATAGCTGTCAGAAAAAAAAGTATAGGTGTAACGAAGTGCACCCCCATTGGCAACATTTAATCGGTAGCTAATACTCCTGCTTTCACCTGCCAACACACGGATATTTGAAGCTAGATTTTCTGCTTCGAAAAGTAGTTCCTGGGTTTCAACATTATAGTTCTCCGTACTTAAAAAGCCTAAATTATAGGCAGCAAGAGAAGTATCTCCGATCATTTGTACGGGTGCACCCGCCCAGTTGATATGTTCTTTTAACGTGAATTGCGCAGGTCCCGCTCCCTTATTTGTAAAAATAGCTTTATACAGTGGGGTGTCTATGGTAGTAAATCGTTGTACAGAATCTTGCATAGCTCCAAACATTCCAACATTCTGTATTCTGGATTCATCACCATCGGTAATCTGACTAGAGTACATAGTACTCTGTCCATCGGTACTAGTACGTTGGTTTTGTAGATTACGTGTAATTCTGTTATCTATTTGTAAGTCAGGGTCTATGTTTTGGTTTAATTCAACCTGAGCTAAACTGTCTCTAATAGCTCTTTGACGTTGTTGCTCGGCCAATTGTTCTTCACTTGGTAAGGTGAAATAAAACCAGCCCAGCATGAGCACAAAAATGAGGGTAAATCCAACTACAGTATTCTTATCCAAAACAGCTAAATATTATTGGGTTAGTATTCGGGGGATAGATATCAAATCCGGTTCTTTGGAGACTGTTGTACTTCCTTGTACTCCTCTGAGTGTTGAAATGTATCAATATCATGGGCTAAATTCTCAATGAGATGATTCAGTCCTATACGCATATGACTTTTTACATACTCAAAATTAGGACTAGGATAACGGGCAATGAGTGCCAAATGCAAATAAATTGAGTTTTTCTCCAAAAAATGATGCAAATCTGCGTTAGAAGTACGAAAAGATTCCCTGAATGAACGTTTCGTTCTATTTCTTAAAACCGCATTACCTAAACGTTTCGGAGCAATGAAAGCCGTTTGGAGGTTATTTTTAGGAGTAAAAGTGTGTTCATTTATAGGAACAAGGCAGTATCGAAATAAAATACTGCCGGAGCGAAAAGTGTTGGAGACCTTGAAGAGTCTTTCAAAAGCAGATTTCCCTCTCAATATAGATAACTTGGGTAGCTGATGCCTTTGTGCATCAGTTGAGAGAGGAGCTAATAAATTATTTGGCTCCTTTTCGCTCATCACTTACCGTTAGCTTATGACGGCCTTTTGCTCGTCGACCAGCAATAACTTTTCTTCCACTATGGGTAGACATGCGGTCACGGAAACCGTGCTTATTCTTGCGCTTTCGATTACTAGGTTGGTATGTACGTTTCATGGATCAGGTTTCTTATAGTTTTTCAATATCCAAAAGAGCCTCAAATATAGGCATTAATTTCTATAAATCGAACAATTATCCAAGGAAATTAAACTTATCTGCAACATGTGTTGAACGGCCTCGTTTGAAAGGTTACATTTGATGTAGCATTGATTTAGTTATACTAACTAACGAAAACTGAATTACGTGCCATTCTAACACGTTTCAATAGACTATTTCATACCCATGATTGATAAGGTAGGCAAGCTAATTACCAAGATTTTTGGCTCAAAAAGCGAAAAAGATATTAAATCCATTCAACCACTCATTGAAGAGATTAAATCATATAGTTCCGTTTTGGAAGGGCTGAGTGATGAGGAGCTAAAAGCTAAAACAGAGCTTTTTAAGCAACTCATTGCAGAAGCGACCAACGAAGTAAGAAATGAAATTGCCGAACTCAAGGGTAAATTAGATCATATTGAAGAGCTACAAGATGCAGATCATCGACAACTAACGGATGAACTTGAGGAGTTAGAAAACAGAGAGTTAGAGCTTATAGAGCAAACTCTAGACCGTATTATGACCGAAGCCTATGCGGTATTAAAGGATACTTGCCGCCGATTTGTGGGTAAATCTTGGAAAGTTGCAGGCGACGCTATTGAATGGAACATGATTCCCTACGATGTACAACTAGTTGGCGCAATTGCACTTCATCAAGGTAAAGTAGCAGAGATGAAAACAGGTGAAGGAAAAACCTTGGTGTCTATATTTCCAGCCTATTTGAATGCCTTAGCAGGCAAGGGTGTGCATGTAATCACAGTGAACAATTACCTGGCAAAGCGAGATGCTGAATGGAACGAGCCTATATTTAATTTTCATGGTCTCAAAGTTGATTGTATTGATCGATACGAACCCAACACTGAGCAACGTAGACAGGCTTATCGGGCAGATATAACCTATGGCACCAACAATGAATTTGGCTTTGATTATCTTAGAGATAACATGGTCATTAACCCGGATCAACTGGTTCAAAAAGATCATCATTACACCATTATTGATGAGGTGGATTCTATTCTTATTGATGAAGCCAGAACCCCACTCATCATTTCAGGACCCGTTCCAAATGACAACAAGTCCGATAAATATATAGAGATGAAGCCTCGAGTAGAGTCACTGGTGTTGGCTCAGAAGAAGTTGGTAGCCAATCTGGTTCAGGAAGCTCAAAAACATCTGGATGAGGGCAACGAAGATGACGCAGGCCTTGCTTTATTTAGAGTGCAGAGAGGATTCCCAAAAAATACTCGCTTCAAGAAAATGCTACAGGAGCCAAGTATTCAAAAACTCATTCAGCGTACCGAAGGATTATATCTTCAAGACAACGCAAAAAACATGACTATTGTGGATGAGTATTTGTTTTATGCCGTTGACCAGAAAATGAATTCGATTGAAATGACCGATAAAGGTCGTGAGTTCGTTACAAAAAAGGGAGAAGATGCTGAATTTTTTGTCATACCCGATTTGGGAGAAGAAACATCTAAGATTGAAGCAGAATTTGCTGCCATTGAATCTGAGCGTGTTCATCAAATAGAAACGAAGGATGAATTTAGCGAAGAGTATAAGAATAAAAAGCTAGAAGAAACTAAATCACAACTACTCCAAGAGCGTGAGCAGAAATTCTCGGAACTTCACCGGCTGTTTGCTGAGCGGGGAGACCGAATTCACACGGTAAATCAGTTGTTAAAAGCGTATACCAATTTTGAACGTGAGGAAGAATACATTGTACAGGATGGTAAAGTTCAAATTGTAGATGAGCATACCGGTCGGGTATTGTCAGGTCGCCGATATTCGGATGGATTGCATCAGGCCATCGAAGCCAAAGAGCAAGTAAAGGTAGAAGCGTCAACACAAACCTATGCCACTATCACCTTGCAAAATTATTTCCGAATGTATCATAAAATTTCTGGGATGACTGGTACAGCGGAAACCGAGGAGGGAGAATTCAATGAGATATATGAATTAGACGTAATGGTTATTCCGACTAACCGGCCTATTGCAAGAGAGGATCACGAAGATTTGGTTTTTAGAACGAAGCGTGAGAAGTACAAGGCCATTATAGAGAAGATTCAGGAATTTCATACCAGTGGACAGCCTGTGCTAGTAGGCACGACCAGTGTAGATGTGTCGGAGTCGATGAGTCGAATGCTTAAGCAGGCGAGTATTCCGCACAACGTGTTAAATGCTAAGCAGCATGCCCGAGAAAGTGACATCGTAAAGCAGGCAGGGCAACTAGGGGCAGTAACTGTGGCGACCAATATGGCAGGTAGGGGTACCGACATTAAGCTTGCACCGGGAGTAAAAGAAAAAGGGGGGCTCGCCATTTTAGGTACAGAGCGCCATGAGTCCAGACGTATTGACTTGCAGTTGCGTGGGCGAGCAGGACGCCAAGGGGACCCGGGTTTTTCTCAATTCTACGTTTCCTTAGAAGACAAGCTTATGGCGTTGTTTATGAGCGACCGTGTAGCGGGGGTTATGGATAAGCTAAGTTTTGATGAGGGCGAAGTCATCACCCACCCTTGGATCACCAAGTCCTTAGAGCGAGCGCAGGGTAAGGTTGAGCAAAATAACTTTAGCATACGTAAACGACAGTTAGAATACGATGATGTCCTCAACAATCAGCGTAACGTGATATATGCTCGTCGAAAGCACGCCCTTTTGGGAGATCAATTACGCACCGATCTATTAGGCATGCTCGAATCACTTACGGAAGAATGGGTAGCTGAACACGTGGCCATCGGTGACTATCAAGGTCTCCATTCAACACTCCTTAGAAACCTTGCTGTCGATGTACCCTTTGACGAAGAAGAGTGGAGATCCATGGGCGAAGATGAACTGGTTGACGTGATTGTTCGTCGTGCACTTGAGGTCTATAAAAGGAAAGAAGACATGGTTAGTAAACCGCTGTATGAGGTAATGAAGCGGATAAGCGAAACCCAGGCGGATCGACGACCGGACAAAGTACAGGTCGTTTTTACTGACGGATCTCGGCGAATGCGCGTGGTGGTTGGAGTGGATGCGGCGCTTGAAAATGAGGGTAAAGAAGTAGTTAGAGCTCTCGAAAGATCGGCTGTACTGTCTGTGATTGATGATAAATGGATGCAGCATTTACGGGAATTAGATTCGGTAAAAGAAGGTATTGGGCTACGATCTTTTGCACAAAAGGATCCTTTATTAGAATACAAAAAAGAAGCTTTTGAGATGTTTAAACAGCTTATAGAAATGATTAACCGAGAGGTTATTTCATTGATTTGGAAAGCTGTCCCAGAGGCACAAGCATCACCCAGTACCGTGCAACAGGCTCAGCAGCAAAAGTCATCATACGATACTCAACGCATGCAGACACAACATGCCGATTCAACAGGCATGGGTCTTCAAGCACCCGCTGCACCCAGTCCAGGACAAGGACAACCACCGATGGGTCCAAACGTTAAGCGAAAGCCCGTTGAAGTTGATGTTGAACCTGGAAGGAATGATCTTGTTACTATACAGAATTTGGCTACGGGTGTTACTGAAAATATGAAGTGGAAATTTGCCAAGAAAAAAGTCGAGCAAGAAGGATGGGTCATTGTCGAACAATAAGTTAAACTAAAGTGAAGGTATTAGGCATCGATATCGGTAGCTATGGTATCAAAGGCGCTGTTGTAGATACGGTCAAAGGAGAGATTATATCAGGGAAAAAATCTACCGACAAATTAGAAGATACTCGTCCTCACAAAATTATTTCAAAAGTACATAAACTGGTCAAAAAATTTGATTGGAAAGGCCCAATAGGTTGTGCATTTCCAGCCGCCATTCATAAAGGCCGAGTGTTGTCAGCCTCTAGAATAGATACGGCTTGGGTCGATGCCGATGCTGAACACTTATTTAGTGAGATTACTGGTTGCCCAGTACACCTTATAAATGATACCGACGCAACAGGTATTGCAGAAATGACCTTTGGAGTTGGCAAAGGCTACCGAGGAACGGTCATCGTTTTGACAGTAGGGACAGGGATTGGGTCATCAATTTTCGTAGATAATATACTCGTGCCAAATACGGAGCTGGGTCTTATCGAATTAAAAGGTATTAGCATAGAAGAACGAGCATCGAATAGGGCAAGAAAGGAAGAGGGAATTCAGCGAAAAACATGGGCAAAACGACTTCAGTTTGCCTTACAATATTACGAAAAGCTTTTTCACCCCGAACTTTTTATCATCGGTGGTCAGCTTAGTAAAAAAGCCGATAAAACCTTCCCCTACATGAAAATTAGCACAAGGTTAAAAGCGGCGGAATTTCAAAACAATGCCAGTATTGTAGGTGCTGCGTATCATGCGGCCTCACTTAGTTCTCGGAGTACTTAAAACGCACCAACCACCCATCTGATAAGTTCGGTTCCATAATACCAGCAAAGGATTAAGGCCGCCATCACTTTAATACCGGTAGCTGCCATAAATCCCAAAAATGAACCCCAAGCCGCCTTAAGGGCTTGCTCTTGACCTTGACCACCCATCATTTCACCCAGAAATGCACCTGTGAGCGGACCGATTATAAAGCCTATTGGAGGGAAGCCAATACCGACTAGCATACCGATAAGACTACCCCAAAAGCCATAGCGAGTTCCCCCGGTTTTTTGGCTGGTCCAAGCAGGTATAAAATTGTCGAGCACGGAGAATAACACAATAGCTATGGCCCATCCCCAAATAAATGCAGAAGAAAAGGGCGTAATGGTCCACTGCATAATTAAAATTCCCAATAAACTGATCGGTAAACCAGGTACTACTGGTAAAAAAGATCCAATAAATCCGAAAAGGATTAATAACGCGCCAAGGATGAGTAAGAGTAATTCCATATGAACAGGATTTTTAAGCCATACCTACACTAACGATTTACTTATCCAAAGGTTGCATTGGGCTTGCGGTCGAAGTTAGGTTTAGCTATAATCTAAGCTATTGCTATATTTTCATAAATAAGACTAACCTAATTTTGACATTATGAGTATGAGTACCACCTCAACGGGCCCCTTAGAGGCCCAGCAAAACGACTTTTTTGGGCATCCAAGGGGCTTGTCTACCCTCTTTTTTACCGAATTGTGGGAGCGTTTCAGCTATTATGGTATGCGCGCTTTACTGGTACTTTTTATGACAGCAGAGGCCATTGGTAATAATCCTGGCTTGGGTTTATCGGTAGGTGAGGCCACCGCTATTTATGGTCTTTATACCTTTTTTGTTTATATGTTATCACTTCCTGGGGGTTGGATTGCTGATAATATTTGGGGGCAACGAAAAGCGGTATTTATAGGTGGTATTATCATTGCCATGGGGCACTTTAGTATGGCAGTCCCAACAACAACTTTTTTCTTTATTGGATTAGCACTTATAGTTATTGGCACGGGATTGCTAAAACCAAATGTAAGTTCAATGGTGGGCGATTTATATCCCGAGGGCGGCGCAAAGCGTGATGCAGGTTTTTCAATATTTTATATGGGGATTAATTTTGGTGCCATATTAGGTCCATTATTATGTGGCCTTCTAGGGGAAGGGTATAATTGGCATTACGGGTTTACATTGGCTGGTTTTGGTATGGTATTAGGTTTGATTTCTTATCAGATTGGCGGAAAATATTTAGGAACAGCGGGGGATCTTAAGGTAGATGTAGATCCTGATACTCTTGCCAAGCGGAGCAAAATCTTTTACACAGTGGTTTCCATCATTGGTGCACTTATAGTATTATTAGGCTTCTTAGTTAGCTCTGGTGCTATTGAACTTGCTTTGGAATCATTAGCAGGTAATTTAGGCCTGGTTGCCGTGGTAATTACGGTCGCGTTTTTTGGGTATATCATATTTTTTGGTGGGCACACAGGAGAGGAAAAAAAGCGCCTAGGTGTCATTTTTTGGTTGTTCATTTTAGCGGCGATTTTTTGGAGTGGTTTTGAACAAGCCGGTTCTTCGTTGAATATTTTTACGGCCGAACTAGTGAATCGTTCTGCAGGGCCTAGTGTATTCTTGGGGGGTATTGGTGCTCTTATGTTAACGGCATTGTTAGCTATTCCACTTGGTTATTATACGTATAAAACATGGACTCGTGAGGATATTTGGTCGGTAGCTAAAATTGCTGTTGTGTTTACCAGTGTAGGCCTGCTAGGGTTAGTTTATTGGATGCTGAGCCAAGTGGGTAAAGGTTGGGAAATCCCTGCCAGTACGCTGCAGCTAATTAACCCGTCATTCATTGTGATATTTGCCCCTATCTTTGGTTTTATGTGGACATGGTTAGCTAGTAAAAATGCCAATCCGTCTATACCTATGAAATTTGCTTTAGGTCTTCTAGGACTATCTGCAGGTTTCTTTGTGCTTGCATGGGGATCTGCCAATGCCTCCAGCACCAATTTGGTTTCACCAGCGTGGCTTATAGTGATGTATTTTTTACATACGGTTGGTGAACTTTGTCTATCACCTGTTGGACTATCTTCGATGACTAAGCTTTCTCCTAAAAGTCGTGTAAGTCAGATGATGGGTATATGGTTTGTGGCAGCGGCACTTGGAAACTTAATTGCTGGTTTGGTAGCGGGACAGTTAGAAAATCTTGCCCCTGCTAGTCTATTCCAAGCAGTAGCACTATTTGTTGGTGGGGGTGGAGTAATTGCTATATTGGCAGCGCCATCAGTGAAAAAACTGATGGGAGATATTGACTAATTAATCCATCCTGAACCTAATCAAACCACCTTATAGCGGCTAGTTACGAGTTCACATACAAGCCGATTAAATGATTAGATATACTATAGCCGCTAGGGTACCACCAACCAAAGGACCTAGGATGGGAATCCATCCGTACTTCCAATCACTGGTTCCTTTGTTTGAGATGGGCAGGATTGTGTGCGCTAAGCGTGGACCAAAGTCTCTTGCAGGATTTATGGCATAACCGGTGGTCCCACCTAAGCCCAAGCCAATACACCAAACAAGAAAAGCAACGGGTAAGGCACCTACTGATCCTAATCCAATAGGGGTATTTGAGTCACCTAGTAATTGGCCATCGCTAATAAAAAACACTACAAACACTAACACAAAGGTACCAACTATCTCGGAGAATAGATTGCTAAAAGGTGATCTAATGGCTGGTATGGTGCTGAAGGTAGAGAGAATAACAGAGGTATCTTGAGTTTCATTGTAGTGGTCTTTATGCATAAGCCATACAACACTTCCACCTAAAAAGGCTCCAAGAATTTGAACAATTATATAGCCTGGAACCTCTGCCCAAGAGAATTCTCCTGCTATGGCTAAGCCTAGGGTCACTGCCGGATTTAGATGAGCTCCTGAATAAGGGGCGGCAACCACAACCCCGGTAAAAACGGCCAGTCCCCAACCAGTAGTTATGACTAACCACCCTGAATCATGTCCTTTTGTTTTGGGTAATACAACATTTGCAACTACTCCATTACCTAAGAGTAGTAATAAAAAAGTGGCGATAAACTCCGCAGCTAAAGGGTTCATTATAGACAATTATAGGGTTAATAATTATGAGTATGTCGTCCAAGCTTGCACCGCATGGATAGCCTTGTTCCAACCGTCAATCGCTTCCGATACATGAGCGCCATTTGCCCTTGTTTTAAAGCGATGATCGATTGTCCAGATTGACTGAATCTCTTCAATATTTTCCCAATATCCAACCCTTAAACCTGCTAAGTAGGCGGCGCCTAGTGCCGTGGTTTCGATATGTTTTGGGCGAATCACATTGGCACCCAATAGGTCGGCTTGAAACTGCATCAATAGATTATTCGTAGTTGCTCCCCCATCTACCCGGAGTTCTTTAATAGATATTCCTGAGTCAGCCTCCATAGCCTTTAGTACATCATAACTTTGATAGGCCATTGATTCGAGGGCGGCACGTGCTATGTGAGATTTAGTTGTTCCACGAGATAAACCAACCAGCATACCTCTAGCTTCTTGGTTCCAATAAGGTGCACCCAACCCTGCAAATGCTGGAACAAAGTATACTCCATCGGTATGGGTGGATTGTTTAGCCAAGTCTTCTATTTCGGATGAATGACGAATTATTTCCATGCCATCACGGAGCCATTGAACCACCGCGCCTGCAATAAATACACTGCCTTCTAAGGCATAATGCAGCGTACCATTAATTTTCCATGCAATTGTGGTTAAGAGGTTGTGTTTGGAGTGTATAAATTTAGGACCAATGTTCATGAGCATGAAGCATCCGGTTCCGTAGGTATTTTTAACCGTTCCTACCTCGGTACACATCTGCCCGAAAAGAGCAGCTTGCTGATCGCCCGCAACTCCTGTAATTGGAATACGATGCCCAAAAAATTGCTCACTTGTACTACCAAAGTCATCGCTTGATTCCATTACTCTTGGCAGCATCGGTGAAGGAATACTAAACAGGTTTAATAACTCTTCGTCCCATTTTTGGTCGCGGATGTTATAGAGCATAGTTCGAGAGGCATTGGTTACATCGGTTACATGGGATTGCCCTTCAGAAAATTTCCAAATAAGCCAACTATCAACGGTACCAAATGCTAGATGCCCCTCTTCGGCGAGTTTTTGTGCTCCAGGCACCTGCTTTAAAATCCACTCCACTTTTGTAGCGGAGAAATAGGCATCTATGACCAGGCCTGTTTTAGATTGAATCTCTTGGAGTCGTCCTTGTTCTTTTAGTTGATTGCATCGCTCCGATGTTCTTCGATCTTGCCAGACTATGGCATGGTAAATAGGCTGCCCCGTTCTTTTATCCCAGACAACCGTCGTTTCTCGTTGATTGGTAATTCCGATTGCAGCAATCTGGTTTCCTTTGATGTGAGCGGCACTCATCACTTCTGTTGCAACACTGACTTGACTTGACCAAATCTCGTTTGCATCGTGTTCTACCCATCCGGATTGAGGAAAAATTTGGGTAAATTCTTTTTGCGCCATTGCCACAATACCCCCTTTTTTGTCAAAAAGTATAGCGCGAGAACTTGTAGTGCCCTGGTCTAGTGCGAGTATATAGGAATGCATAACAGTTGAGTTTGGTTAAAAAGTGTACGTAGATTATTGTACTAATAATCATCCAGATAAAACAAATAAAATCACGTGACAGAGTCTTCAAATAGTACAGATAAAGAACCCATTGCTGCCATTGCCACCCCCATAGGGGAAGGCGGGATTGCGGTGATTAGAGTTTCGGGGAGGGGGGCTATTGCGAAGGTGCAGGAACGGTTCAAGGGAAAAGATTTAAATAAGGCCGCATCGCATACCATTCATTTTGGGCGCCTTGTAGATGAACAAGACCGCTTGGTAGATGAGGTTTTGGTGAGCCTATTTCATTCACCTAGAAGTTACACAGGAGAGGAAACAGTAGAAATTTCTTGTCATGGCGGTATTTTGGTGACCCAGCGCGTGTATGAAACTTTGTTGGCAACAGGCATTAGGGCCGCGGAAGCCGGAGAGTTTACTCAACGTGCTTTTTTAAATGGCAAACTAGGCTTAGAACAAGCTGAGGCTGTAGCTGATCTAATTCATGCTCGTAGTGCGAAAGCAGTTGACGCCGCGAATCAGCAGTTATCTGGTAGTTTGGGAGCCTATGTAAAAGAATTTAGGCAACAAATTATTGATGCGACCGCGATGATTGAATTAGAATTGGATTTTATAGAGGAGGATGTTGAGTTTGCTAATAAGGAACAGTTGCAACAGCTGTTAGAAGATGTTAAGAAGGCCATTCATAGGTTATTAGAAAGCTATGAGGCTGGTAGGTTGGTGAAAGACGGTATAAAAACAGTGCTCGTTGGTCGCCCCAATGCAGGTAAATCAACACTTTTAAATGCTTTGGTAGGGACTGATCGAGCGATTGTTACCGATATAGCTGGGACCACAAGAGACACTGTTGATGTAGAATGGAATCATGGAGGGTTGTTATTTAGGCTTATTGATACAGCAGGATTACGTGAAACAGAGGATCGTGTCGAGGCCGAAGGAGTCCGGCGTAGCCAAGCAGCCGTAAAAGAAGCGGATGTAATAGTTTACTTGAGGGATTTGAATGAACTATTTACCAAAGAGGAAATGAATGAGATGGAATATTTGCAAGCATCAGCAATGGATACCCCATTTCTCTGTATCGGAACCCAATATGACCGTTTAACCAAGACGGAACAGCAGGTGTATGACGATCACGCTATCAGTGAGAAAAGCGATTGGAGTAGTATTGAAGATCTGCATATATCTGCGGCAACTGGCGAGGGTTTACAGGAACTAAAGGATCGCATTAAAAAGGTCGCAATGAGTCAGGCCCATTTCGATGGAGATTCTCTGCTGGTTACTTCTTCTCGACACAGAGATGCCCTTGAAAAAACATTGAATCATGTTGAGGCCGCTCTCAACGGATTACTGAGTGGACTAACGGGTGATTTTCTAGCGATTGACCTACGTGCAGCCTTGCAGAGCCTGGGAACCATAACAGGGGAAATTACCAATGAAGATATTTTGGATTCTATATTTTCCAGGTTTTGTATAGGGAAGTAGATGAGTGAAGCTACCCTAGATAAACTATCTAAGCCAACAATAAACATAATTTGGTTGAAGAGAGACATTCGTTTAGCTGACCATGAAGGTTTTTATCTAGCAGAGCAAGCCGATCAAGATTATATCCCACTCTATATATTTGATCCGGATGAGTTAGCAGGCCCCGATTCGTCTCTGCGGCATCAACAGTTTGTCTTTCACTCCTTATTGGACGTAAATAAACAATTAGAAGCAGTTGGAAGAGAATTAATTTATTGTTGGGGGAATAGTAGTAAAATTTTTGAATTTTTTGCTGAAAAATTTTCTGTCAAAAGAGTGTTTTCTTATCAAGAATCTGGTACAATTAGAACCTGGAAAAGAGACCAACGAATGGCTAATTTTTTCGTTGGCAAGGGCATAGATTGGAAGCAATGTCAACGAGATGGGGTTATTCGTGGATTAGATAGTCGGGATGGATGGAGTAAGGCATGGTTGGATTGCATGAATCGACCTTTGTTTTACCCAGCTTATACAGCGCCAAGTGAACATATAAATGCTTTTTTTAAGGGTATTTCAAATCGGCATCCTTTTCCACTGCCTGCGGAGTTAAGGGCTGAATTAGAGCGTTACCCGGGAATGCATCAACCAGCGGGAGAAAGCCAAGCATGGAAATGTTTAGAGACTTTTATGGGAGCTCGAGGGCGGAACTACCAGCGGCACATCTCAAAGCCACTTTTATCTAGGGAGAGCTGCAGTCGAATTTCTCCATATATAGCTTGGGGGAATGTTAGTATTAGACAGGTGTATGGTTTTGTAAATAATCATTCTGCTAAGGCGGAAGCGCCACGCGCATATGCTTCGTTTTTAACGCGCCTTAGGTGGAATGCTCATTTTATTCAAAAGTTCGAAATGGAACCGGAGTATGAACTTCAATGCGTAAATCGGGGGTATGAACTAATGTCATACTCCAATCGCCCGGATTTTTTGGAGGCATGGAAGCAAGGCTCTACTGGTGTACCACTGGTTGATTCATGCATGCGGTGTTTGGAGGCAACGGGATGGATTAATTTCCGCATGAGAGCTATGTTGGTATCTTTTTTGTGTCATCATTTGGATTGTGATTGGAGACTTGGTGTATATCATTTGGCAAGGCTATTTTTGGACTATGAACCCGGTATCCATTATCCTCAATTTCAAATGCAAGCCGGTACTACGGGTGTGAACACGATTCGAATGTACAATCCAGTGAAACAGTCCAAGGATCATGATCCGGATGGGGAGTTTATTCGGCAATGGGTTCCTGAGTTGGAGCAGTACCCCACGGCTTATATACACGAACCATGGTCTATAACACCTATTGAAAAGGCATGTCTGCCATCTGGGAATGGTATCGAGTATCCCGACCCAATAGTAGATGTTGCAGGTGCGGCATCGGTAGCGAGAAAAAAGATTTGGAGTTACAGAGACTCTTTATTGGTTAAACAGGAAAATCAGAGGATTCTAAAAAAACATACCCATCGCACACGTTAATGTGGATGGGTATGATAAATGAAGTAGAGTATGATCTTTCTTGCTACAAGGCCAATAAATAGCCAATGTCTAGCTAAATAATCACTTATTCGTTCCCTTCTTGAACAGGCTCTATGATATCTCCCTTCTCGGTTACATCCACAACCTCATAACCTAGGGCTTTTAGTTTATCGCGATTACTCGCTCCATCACCTACCACCAAAATGTATGCGTTATCAGTATTTAGGTACTTTCTGGCTAGCGTATTGATTTCCTCTCGCGTAATACTCTGAATGATTTCAGCTTGTTTGTCTACATAGGAGCCGTCTAAATTATATCGGATGATGTTACCCAAGAAGCCGGCTTTTTGAAAGGGTGTTTCATAACGACGTGCATCTCGCTGGCCAATAGAGTTTCTCATAAAATTGAGTTCATCATTGGTAATCCCATTTTCTTGGAAGCCTTTGATTTCTTTTATAAACTCTACTACAGCACTATCAGTAGCACTGGCTTTGATACCTGCCGAGGCCGTAAATTGACTCCCTCGATCATTTCCACTAAACCCAGAGCGAGCGCCATACGTCCAACCTTTGTCTTCCCGTAGGTTTAGATTAATTCGGCTATTAAATGCCCCCCCTAAGCTATAGTTCATTAAGCTGGTCTTGAAGTACTCACCGGTGGCATCGTAGGTCATATCAGAAAGGTAACCAATGCGTATTTCAGATTGTGGGGCACCCACTTTGTCCATAAGATACACTTTTGTATAGTCTCCGGGCTTTGGCTCGGGTAAGTCAGGTATCTCTACATTTTTGCTTTCCCAATTGTTTAAGAAAGCTAGGCTAGAGAGTGCTTCTTCTTCTGAAATATCACCAACCACCACTACTTCTGAAATTTCTGGAGACATGTAGGATTCATAGAAGGCTCGAACATCTTCAACGGTAATTCGACTCACTGTTTCCTCGAGACCAGAGGTTGGGACCGAGTAAATATGTTCATCTCCATAAAGTAAGCGGCTGTAGATTTGGCTGGCTACGGCAGCAGGATTCTGATATGAAGCACGAATGCTTTCTAGTTGCTGTTGCTTAACCCGATTAAAGTCGTCCTCTGTAAAGGCTGGTCGGTAGAGTATTTCTTCCAAAAGTTCCATAGTTCGGATCAAATTCTTGCTTAGAGTACTTACCCCGATTACTGTTTCACTTCTGCCACCTGATACAGAAATGGAACTGGCCACAAGGCGCAATTCTTCGGAAATCTCCTCCGAACTGTAATTTTGGGTACTTTCATTCATCAACGCAGCAGTTAAGGATGCAAGACCAGCTTTTTGTGGGTCGTTTGCATCCAATTCATGTCCACCTTTAATGTATAATTGTACATTAACGGTGGGTACTTCGTTTGATTCGGTCCCAATAAGTTGAATTCCGTTCTCAAAGCTAGCTCTCCAATAATCTGGTACCTGTACTAAAGGAGCGGTGCCAGGTGTCGGTTTTACGCTACGATCAAAGCTATCTCCTTCTGGACGTGAGTAGGATAGGCCGGTATAATCTGTGGTAGGAAATGGGTTGTCTCCATCTTTTTGTGCAACATAGTTGTCGGGGGCTGCGGGCGCAGTTGCCCCTCCATCATTAGGTAGCACACTAAGTAAGACACCAGGTTTGTTATAAATGTATTCGTTAAAAACCCGCATGATATCTTCTTTGGTCACAGCCAAATAACGGCTTAAGTCCTCTTCTATATAATTAGCATTGCCAGCAATAGTCTGATAATCAGCTAATTGAGAAACTTTACCGCTAACAGAAGTTAGGCCATTAATAAAGCTAGATTCGAAGCTAGCTTTAATCTTTGTTAAGTCATTATCACTTACTCCTTCCGTTGCAAATTCATCTAAAATGACTCTCATTTCTTGCTCAAAATCGGCTAGAGTTTGGCCTGGAAATGGCAGTACAAACATAGTAAACTCACCAGCTAATTCACTTACTGGATGAAATACAGAGGCTTGAATGGCTTTTTGGGTGAGGATAAATTTTTTAAACAAGTAGGAACTTCTACCAGTGCCAAGAATTTGGGCTAAGAAATCAAGAGGTGCTTCATCTGGATGGAAGCGGGGTACCGTTGGGTAGGTTGCTAAAAGTGCTGGAAACCGGATATTGTTATCTACATAAGAAACATAGCGGTCTGCGTCGAGCTGAACAGGCTCCAAAGTCATATTCTCAACTTCAGGCCCTCTTGGGATGACGCCAAAATATTTTTCAACCATGGGAATGACTTCTTCCGCGGTTACATTTCCACCGATGGTAAGGGTGGCGTTATTTGGACCATACCACCGCATAAAGAATTTTTTTAGATCGTCCACATCGACCCGGTCAAGATCTTCCAATTTCCCAATAGTAAGCCAAGAATAAGGATGGCCAAAGGGGTACAAGGTTTCAGCGGTGAGTTCACTCCATCGGCCATATGCAGCGTTGTCGTAGTTTTGACCTTTTTCATTTTTTACGGTTTCTCGCTGAATCTCAAACTTCTTCTGGGTTACTGCATCTAAGAAAAATCCCATTCGATCAGCCTCTAACCAAAGTACCACTTCTAGTTGGTTACTAGGCACGGTTTGATAGTAATTAGTTCGATCTCGGTTGGTGGATCCGTTTAAGGTTCCTCCCGCATCACTAATGATTTTAAAGTGTTCTTCATCGGCTACATTTTCAGAACCTTGAAACATCATATGCTCAAAAAAGTGAGCAAATCCAGACTTATACAGTTCTTCTCTTGCTGATCCTACATGATAAGTTATGTCTACATGAACCAAAGGATCTGAATCATCCTCATGAACAATAACAGTGAGCCCATTGTCCAGTTCAAACTTTTTGAATGGTATAATAATTCCGTCATGTTTCTCTGTTAAATTAATTTCTTCAATCAAACTTGTTTGAGCTTTTAAATGAAGCATACTTGTTGGTAATATGGTTATTAATAAAGTGATTTTTAAAAGTTGATTAAGCATGATTATGTTATTATTAATTAAATATTCTGTTGATACTTAGAACGCATTACGCTATTATTAGAAATAAGTTTCGCAGATTTATAATAAAATTCTATAAGGCTAGATATGTCAAATGAAACCAAACCATCAGTTGAACTACGTATACCCATACTTAAAGATATGGAATTAGTAGCAACCAATACAGCTGATGTGATAGCAAAATACATGCAATTGAGTGAAGAAGAATCGGGTGAAATATCAATGGCATTGATTGAAGCAACAATCAACGCTTTTGAACATTCTGAGTCACAAAAAGATATCTTTATAAACTTCACAATTTCGGATGATGAACTAACAATAAAGGTTATAGATCAAGGTAAAGGGTTTGATAGTAAGGGCATACAAATACCAGATATTGACTCAAAATTAAAGAAACAAGAAAGAAAGAGAGGATGGGGTGTAATGCTTATTAAGGAATTGATGGATTCAGTCGATTATGAATCAAGTAATGATGGAACCACACTGACAATGACTAAGAAAAAGAAAAATGAGCAAGATAATTAGTACCGAAGAACAAAATAAGTATGTAATAGTCAAAACTGAAGGCTATTTCAATAAAGATCTTGGTGAACTCGTGATATCAGTAGTAGAAGAAAAAGTTCAAGAAGATAAGTTCCATTTCATTTTAGATCTCGAGCAATCAAAAATTGTCAATAGTATTGGCGCTTCCATCCTTATTGAGGTTATCGAGATTCTTCAAGATAAAGATGGAACTTTATCTTTATGCCATATGGCCCCCATAATTGAAAAAACATTTTCTATAATGGGTCTTACAAAGTATTGTAATATCTTTGCTACATTAGATGAAGCACTTGCGCAGTAATATTATTTAGGGTAGGGTTTACTTTTGGTATCAAAAATAATTTCAGATTATAAAAGCAAATACTCTGACTTAGATATTGATTGTTCTTTTCACGAGCAAAAAGAATTACTTAAAAGTATCGGTGGGGCAAAATATCTACATGAGGGTAGACAAATACCTTATTATGAAGAGTCGCTAGCTTTTCTCAAAGATAAATTAGACTCAAATAAGTCTTTAGATACAGAAAATCTTTATTTCATTAATGAAAAAAACAATACGATCAATGTTCCTATCTTTTGTAATGATGAAATAATTGGTATTGTGTTGGGTCGAAAATCCAATATTAAACCAAATATTATCAATAGTCTCGGTATTCAGCTATCAAGCTTTATCACAAAAAAATTTTTCACGAAAAAAATAAAGAGTATTGAGTCAAGAGCTAATATTAAAGATTTAGAGTTCGAATCAATAGTCCAACTCACAAATATGCTGAGTTTTTGCGATAATTTATCTAACGAAACTTTAGAATACATACTGATACATTTAGTCTCGCTTTATGCAGCGTCAAAAGGTATGTTCATCCTTAGAGATACGAACACTAATATTTATGAAGTTCGGGCTACTTTTGAAATACGGGAAGAGGATATGCCTAGACGAATGTTGACAGATAATAAAGGTCTACTCGCTGAACTGAAAAATACAAAGAAAACGTTTCTTGTAGAATCTGATAAATTTAATTTAGTCAAATTTGTTGAGCACAATTCAATTTGTAGCCCAATTTATTTCAGAGGTAACTTGCTTGGCTGTATAATTTTAGCTGATAAAGAAAGTAGAAAGGGGTTTATACACTTTTCAGATTTAGATGCCAATCTTTTTGATAGTCTGACTAAAGAGATTAGTTTAACAATCAATAATCTCAAGCTTATTGATGATCTTCAATCAACAAATAGTCTGATTGACAATATAATGACATCTATAGAAGCTGGAATCATAAAGTTTACTGAATTTGGCGAAATTGAATACGTAAACAAGAAAGCAATTGAAATTATTGGAATAGAACGAGATCTAATTCAGAACCAACATTATGGAATAATTTTCGCCGATAATGGGTCATTTCTGGAAGTAATTAGTAATTACGAGTTAGCTGGAACTGACAATCAGGCACAAGTAGTCAAAAATGTACCTTTTAAAAGTATGAATGGCACTATTCATACCTTGGATACTACAATAACACCTGTTTACGATAAAAACAAAGACAGATCTGGATATATATTGTCATTTGATGATATTTCAGATATGCAAAAAGTTAAGACGACTTTTAAAAAATATGTTTCTGGGAATATTGTAGATGAAATCTTGGATGATAATTCGAAAAGTGATTTAGGCGGTACCTTATCAGATGCTTGTGTATTATTTGCTGATATTAGAGGTTTTACGGCTTTTTCAGAAAAAACATCAGCATCAGAATTAGTCTCAATATTAAATCAATATTTTACCGAAATGATTGACATTGTATATGAATACAATGGCACCTTAGATAAAATTATTGGTGATGAATTAATGGTTTTGTTTGGCGTCCCAAATAATACTGAGCATGATTGTCAAAATGCTGTCGATTGTGCAATTACTATGTTTAAAAGACTCGACAAATTCAATGAAAAACTAGAAAAATCACACAATCATAAATTGAAGATAGGTGTAGGCATTCACTATGGTGAAGTAGTTGCTGGAAATATAGGATCAGATAAACAGATGAACTACACTGTTATAGGAGATAATGTTAATCAAGCAGCTAGATTCTGCTCAAATGCTAGTCCAAATGAGATTGTAATATCAGAGGATGTTTATAATAATATTTCAGATCAGAGTCTATTTAGTGAAAGTATTTTGATCAATGTAAAAGGTAAACATAATGCAATACCCGTCAGGAAATTTACTCATTCCTCGATTTAAGCAACTTTCTTTATAACAACTAATGTTATATCATCTGGTAAGTCATCCAGATGAGAACGCCATTTTTTACCTAATGCTAATAGTGCATTTGAAATTTGTTTAGCACTTTTATCAATATTATAAAATATTTCATTATATATAGCTTCATAGTCCAACAACTCATTTGATTCATTAGGTAATTCTGGTAAACCGTCTGACATCATTACTAGAATATCACCAACTTCAAAATTATGTTTTTTAGACTCATATTGGGTTCGACTTAATCCACCCAAAGGCAAGTTAGGAATTAACACCTCGTTTAGCTTGTTGTTCTTTGCACTGTATATAAAATAAGGTGGCATTGCAGCTGAACTTATTTCTATTGAATTCTCTTCAAGTTTAACTACTGATAAACTCATACGAATTCTACCAAAATTCACTTTTTTAACAATGGTATTTAATTTACTTAGCATGGTGGATGGAGAATTTAATTCAACACCATTTAAACCTGCCTTAGTAACGGAAACCATAATTCCTGAAGTTACCCCATGGCCTGTTGCATCACCACATATACTATAAAGTTTGTCTTCAAACTCAATGAAATCGAAATAATCACCACCCATTTCATTAGCAGATTGTAGATATGTGCTAATATCGAAAATATTTGTTGCTGGTGTTATTTTAGGTAGTAAGCTTTGTTGTAAATCTCTGGCTTCGTTTAATTCCTTTTCACGTCTTGCTTTTTCAAACTCATCTTTTGCTTTTTCAACTCGCCTTTTCTGGATTAACCAATAAATACCGATTATAGCAATAAAATAAAGAAGTAATGCTTGGTAACTAAACCAAAAGGGAGGTTTGTTGGTTATAGCTATCTCTATTTCATTAAGAGATCGATTTCCATTTGCATCAACAAGGTATATACTTAATTCTGATCCATAATATGGAAGTGAGGAGATAACAATTTGGCTTCCATTAATGTTTGCATTATAAGGATCATCATTAATACTGTAATAGAATCTATTATTGTCTGATTTGTAGTGGTTACCAATATAAACGTCAAACAACAGTGATGTTATTTGATAGTCTATCTGTATTTTGTTATCAATAAATTGAATAGGATAAGGATTGTTGAATTTATCATAGCCTATAACTTTGAATAATTTTATTTCATTTGAAGCATCAATTTCATACAAATCTCCATAATTAAATTGATAAAGACCATCTGTTCCACTTAGTACAATATTTGTGCTATCAATTTGGTGAATAGACTTTTTATTGAAAGATGTCATAAAAAGTCCGTCTTCTTCTGTTATTGAGCGGATTTTTCCATCCTTAATTAAATTTATACCTTGCCCACTTTGAACAAATAGAATACCATTTTGATTGTAAATATCAGATATATTATTGGATAGTAACCCGTCTTCTTTTGTAATTCTACTAATAGTTTTTGATTCTAAATCAAATGTGTATAACCCTCTTCCACTGGTTCCACCGTACATTGTGTTATTCTCTTTATCATAATAGAGATTGTCGATTCTATTTAATGTACTTAGAGCATTAGATCCATTATCTGTGAAGTCAAAATTTAATGTATCGTCTAAATTTTCTATTTGGTGAATGGAAAGAGTTTTGATATCACTTGATATCCACAAACTGCTATCAACTCTTTCAATATCGGT
>CALKOA010000016.1 GCA_938091655.1 uncultured Balneolaceae bacterium
CAAAAGAGGCGCATGAACTATTTCATGCGCCTCTTAAAGTTTAAAAAGTTAGGTTACTAGAATCCCCAAGCAACTGTAATTTGGGCATTAGGGAAAAATGATAATTCATGATTGCGCTTAACCAATTCCATTCTAGCAGCGGCAGCGGAGGCATCTAATCCATCCGTTTCAACTGTGAAACCCGGTGCGCGAAGCCAACCAATATCAACACCCCATTGAAATCCTTTAACGGGTTTTAGACCGTAGCCTACTCCCATATAAGCAAATGGTCCATGGCCATTTATAAAATATTCGTGGCCATCATCAATACCTTCGAGCGTTCCGCCAAGGCGACCTACTCCCATACCTCCTGCCACTCTGAAAGCATCAAAATTTTCTAAAGGGCGGTAATTCAACAAGAATCCTGTCCAAGAACTGCTCTGAAAAGTAGTTCCGGTATAGCCTTGTATAGCATCTGCTGGGTCATTTGCTGGATAATAGGCATCATCTGTAGTCCAATCTGCCTCCACAGCTTGTCCATAGAAAGCTGTTAAAGTGGTCTTTTCAGAGAGTTGATGATTCCACTGCAGGCCTGCTGCTGGAAAAGGTCCGGAGGTATTTAAGCCAAAGGAATTTTTTGCATAGTCCTGTGCTGTTAACGCAGATCCTAAAAAGGAAATCGAACAAATAATGAATAATTTTTTCATGGTTTAAATTTTAAATTATACGTAATATACCCTCAAAAATTTAATCTCAATATCTAATAATATATTGACTAGCAATAAGTTATAAACATTGTGTTCGTTCACACATTTATTTATATATTCTAATCGAATTTTAATTAAACACTCCATGAAAAATTTTAAGACCATTTTAATTGTGACATTGATTTTGGATGTCATACAAGTTATTCCCCTTTTCATAGCAAAAGCCGGAAGTGCAATGAAAGACCAAATGATTAGCGACTTTAATATAGATGGGTTAGCTGAAAGTGCCCCTGCATTAGAGGTTATGGACATTATGCTCCACATCTTTGGCTATGTATTTCTTGGCTTGGTGATCTCTGTAATCTACTCACTGAGATTGAAAACAAAAGAAGCTTTAAAGTCGGCTACTTTCATTTTGTTTATTGTGCATTTATTCTGGACTTTACCAGATTTTGTAACACTTATACAAGGCGGATCCGCCCATCCACCCCTTATAATTATGGTACTTACGTTGATACCTGTTGTTGGTCTTTTTTACGTTTCTCAAAATGGAGAATTAAAATCTTGAGAAAGACTTTATTGGCTTTAATCTTTCAAAGCCCCGTTGCTTCTGCATCGGGGCCTTTTAATGACATGAAGTGCATTAGTATTTGATATACTTAATGGAGTATCTGATTATTTGATTGGATACACTCGAGGCACTGGCCATTCGTCTTCATAGCCGTCCTTCCATTTTTTTGTTGCCAATTCTGTAGGTGTACTCAGGCAATTTTGAAGATCCAGCCTAATCTTTTCTTCATTCATATCCTGTCCAATAAAAACAATTTCGTTTTTTCGATCACCAAAAGTAGTGTCCCAACTGGATTCGATGAATTTTTGATTTTCAATAAAAGGCATGTATTGAATTCTTTCTTCAAAGGTCATGCTACTCCACCAAACACCTGCGCTATCCGTGCGTAAAGAACCACCTGCTTGACCCCATGACATGGCCTGACCTGGTCTAGATGATAGCCAGAATAAACCTTTACTCCGAATTATCGTCGTGGGAAAACTGTGATGTATGTAATTCCAAAACCGTTTTGAGTCAAAGGGATATTTAGAACGAAATACGAATGAAGAGATACCATATTCTTCCGATTCAGGGGTATGTTCGTCTTTATTGAGTTCTTCAATCCATCCAGCATTCTGTTCGGCCTCCTCATAATTGAACAAACCCGTATTAATAATCTCAGATGGTTCAATAGTACTAAACGAGGTTTCAATAATTTTTGCTTTTGGATTCAGTTTATGAATTGCTGCTTTAAGCACTCCAATATGGTCGTTGTTCACTAAATCGACTTTATTGAGAACAAGTACATTGGCAAACTCAATTTGATCTGTAAGCAGATTCACTATCGTCCTAAAATCTCCGTCCATCTCTGTGAGTTCGCGGTCCATTAATGTTTCAGGACTTCCAAAATCTTTGAAAAAATTGAACGCATCTACCACTGTCACCATAGTATCAATAAAGCTAAATTTGCTTAGGTCAATATTGTTATCCTGGTCAATGAAAGTGAATGTTTGAGCTATTGGAACTGGCTCACTTATTCCTGTACTTTCAATGAGCAAGTAATCAAATCTATTTTCTTGGGCTAATCGCTCAACCTCTATCATTAAGTCTTCACGAAGTGTACAACAAATACATCCATTGCTCATTTCAACGAGCTTTTCCTCAGTTCGGGAAAGCGTATTTTCACTTTTTACCAAGTTTGCATCTACATTTACTTCGCTCATATCATTAACAATAACAGCGACCTTAAGGCCTTCTTTATTATGTAAAATGTGATTAAGAAGGGTAGTCTTTCCTGCACCGAGGAAACCGCTAAGAACGGTTACAGGCAGTTTTTTTTGAAGAGTCATTTTGAACGCTTTATATTGTAAAGATGTAATAATATTAGCGCGATAGAGGGTATATATATCCACCATTCTGAGAGTGGGAAAAGATGAATTTTTTCGTTAACAATGATACCAGCTAATCCAATCCAACTGCTGTATAATCCTATTTTCACTACTCTAAGGTTACGATGTTTACTAGAGTAGTAAACGGCATAAAACGACAGCGCTAAAAAAAGGATATCAATAGCACTCCACCATAATGGAGTAAAGTGTTCTTGTTCTATATGATGATGAAATTCTGCATGCACAGCAAAGAGCAAAGGAGTTGCTATACAGTGAATAAGACATATACCACTGGCTATTGCGCCAAGGGCATCTGAGGATTTAATGGAAAGGTAAGCCAGGTCTATTGATTTAGTTCGTGTTTACATGCAACAATGTTGCAAAAATATAAAAAATTAAGACTTAGTTGGACTATTCCTCAACTATCTAACATAAAAAAGCCTCTTCACAGGAAGAAGCTTTTTCGAATTTTAAAAATCTATTAATTCCTAAAAATGAGGTTGATTACTATTGGCACGAAGAACTTAATCGCCAAAGGTGGCTGAATTCACCGTTGCTGAAGAGTTTACCTCCATCACATTCGAATGTAATTCCACGTGGCGTTCCCTTCCACACTAAAGTATCTCCATCAAAGGTATAGGTATCAGCTCCTGGAATTCGATCTGCACTATCTAAAGAGTTCCAATAATCATCATCACCTGGGCAAGTAATGCAATAAGAAGTATACACATTACCATCCACGAACTCAAACATGGTATTAGCATCTGCTCTATTATCACTAGGCGACCATATCCATTTTCCTTCTACTGTGAAATATGGTGCTGGTAAATTTTGACCTTTTTCACAACTCATAAATGTTGCTACTGTTAATACTACTAATAATACTTTTTTCATGGTCGTTTAATTTGTTGGAATCAAAACTAATTAGAATTGGACAAATGACTTCACGACTAGTTGCGAATTCGAACGTAACTGACATTAAATCACATTCAAAGTTCTAAGACTCGCTGTTTCACTTCGCTCAGTAATTTAAAGCTATTTAAACTAAACATTTGCAGCTAACTAGAGTTAGCCTAACATAATTGATAGCACAGTTTTTGATTAAACCTAAACGCTAAACAAAGTTGAAGTCAACGTCATAAGCGCATCAAATAGCCCTAACAATGAAAAAATATTTACTGATTGCTCTATCACTATTTTCCTCAACATCATTTGCACAATCTTGGGTAGCCAAAGCCGATGCACCCCAAGGAAAACATCATCCCATCACATTTGCTTTAAATGGCAAAGGGTATTCTATAACGGGCACAGATTCCGTTGGTCAGGCGACAGACGACGTGTATCAATACGACCCGATCACTAATTCGTGGAACGTTTTATCTGATTTTCCGGGTATGGCTCGGAGTTTTGGAATTGGAACTACAGCTAACGGAAAAGCATATTTTGGCTTTGGAGCCACTAATACCGCCTACTTAAAAGATTTCTGGAGTTTTGATCCTGACAACGGTACCTACACTCAACTTGCCAGTTGTGATTGTTCAAGTAGAAGACATCCCGCCATGATTTCAATTGGAAACAACATCTATGTTGGCTTGGGAAATGACGAGTTTAGTGACAAAAAAGATTGGTGGGTGTATAGCATAAAAAACAATGTTTGGACACAAATAGCGGATTTACCTGGACCGGCAAGGCACCATCCCTACATGTTTAACGCAAGCGGACAAGTTTATGCTGGCCTTGGACATAGTGGACCAACTATATATAGGGATTGGTATAAGCTAGATACTGCGTTGAACACCTGGACCCAAATGAATCAATTTCCAGGAGAAGGAAGAGTTGCTGGGACTCAATTTAACATGAACGGTTTTGGATTCATTTTGAGTGGAGACGGTGACAACCATAATTACATGGATACCGGTGAAATGTGGCGCTACAATCCAGCAGACGATTCTTGGCTGCAATTCCCCTCTCACCCAGGAAAAAGCAGATGGGCCCCAGGTAGCTTTGTGATCAATAATGAAGTCTTCTTTTTTGGAGGGGTCAATCGCTTCACCAATACTTTCCCTAAAGACTTTGTAAGTTTTGATATGTCTGCTGCAACGCTTGAGCTTGAAAAAGAGCAATTGGAAAACATCTACTTCTTCCCTAATCCAGCAAATAATATCATCTCATGGGAATATAATGAAGCTATAACACAAGTAACCTTAATAAACTCTATAGGTCAAAGGGTTGCCTCTATCCCTAGAACGGCGAATAAAATGGACGTAAGTACTATGAAGAATGGTGTTTATTTCCTTCAATTCTACTCAAGAAACGGTATGATAAAGACGTCAAAAGCCATTATTCAGCATTAAAAGTATTCTTACCAAAATAGTCTTTTGGTCTACTAATGTTGAATCAATATTCTTTTCCTGACGAGCGCTTTACCATTTGAGATTTCTAAAAAATAGGCGCCGTTGTAAAGAACATCTGTTTCAAAAAATCCTATGGTTTGACCAGCGTGAATCGTATTAGTAGCAATGATTCTCCCACTCAAGTCAACTATATTTATAGTTAAAGAGTGATCCAATAAGCCTCTAACTTGAACCGTCAATAACTCTGACGCGGGATTCGGAAAAATTTTCATCTCCGGGATTTCCATTGTATTAATTCCAATTGAAGAGGTATATACGGTAGCACCATTTGGCACCGAATTAACCTCCCCACCATTTACCTGTCCATAATATGTTGGAGCCACAACATAAGGATATTGAGAATTCCAATTTTCATCCACTGTTGCGAAATAGGCATAGGTGCCGTTAGGATACTCGGGCGTGACGCAGAATCGGCCGTTATGCTCGTCCAAGTATTCTGAACCGCTTTGATTCACGTATTGGTAATCTTCTTTAAAATAACCAAGGGGCCATGTAACCTGTGACGGTGTATTCCCTGAACCTCGGCTAGTTGTTAGCTCATAGCTTGAACGAATTCTTGTTACACCACCAGAACCGTCCGTATTCAAGTAACCGTAAGCTCCGTAAATAGGAAATCCATCAAAAGCAAAGCCAATTAGTGGCGAATGTTGTGTACTGTCTATTGCATACAATCCATCTGCATCATAGAGATTACAAATAGAGGAAACTACGTTGAGGTCCATGTCAAATGCCGATGGATTTTGGTGATGATGATAATTGCCCATTGCTGGGTGACCTTTAGAACAATCAAATCCATCCATTTCTGCGAGAATTGCATCTCTATTCCAACTCATATTTGCAGCAGGACCTCCGGGGCATGGTGGATTGCCAGGGCCACCGCATAAAGCATTCGTATTTGGATTCCAAGCAACTCCATCTCTATAATCAAAAAGGGCCACACCGTTTACAAATATTCCAATCGGGCCCATGGTAGTAGAAGTAGGAGTACCTGTATTTTGAATAGGATTTAAACGAATTTCGTAAATCGCATTCTGGTTTGTTGCTTGGCTTGGGTTGCCGTCTAGAAATGGTCCCGTTGGGTAGGAAGGAATTCCGCTAGTTTTGATATAAGCACTATTTGCAGTGTAGCTTACTTCCTGACAATTCACCAAAGTTGATATAGGTAAAGCTGTGGAATTTCCCTGGACATAGTAACTCCCGGTAATAGTTGTGTTTTGTAGCCATGAAGTAATAGCCGGGTTTGATTGTGCGAATACCATATTAATCGCAAGCAGGGTATTAGCAAGGGTTAGTAATTTAATTTTCATGTTGGATAGTATTGTAAGACAACGTCCACTTAGGGAACTGATGACTTGGGTTAAAAACAAAATTTGGATCGTTCAATGTTTTCAAAAAGGCGATTAAGTCAG
>CALKOA010000017.1 GCA_938091655.1 uncultured Balneolaceae bacterium
TGTAGAACAAATAGGCTTTCGACTTCGAGGTAATACCTCCCGTAATTCCGCCAAAAAATCGTTCAAAGTTTCTTTTAATACCTTCCAATCTGGACGCCAATACCGGGGTTTGGATAAAATGAATCTGAATGGGGAGCATAACGACCCTACGATGATGCGTGCCTTGCTCAGCTGGGACTTGTTGCGAAAAGTGGATATACCCGCTCCATCAGCTAACCCGGTTCAATTGTACATCAACCAGGAGTACAAAGGTCTATATATTAATGTAGAGCATATAGATGATGAATTCGTGCAGCATCGCTTTGGCAGTGATGCGGGAAATCTGTACAAAAATTTATATCCTGCCGACCTAAACTATCGCGGTTCCAATCCCGATGCGTACAAGTTCAGTCCTAGTTGGACCGACCGGCGCACTTATGAATTAAAAACCAATACGGAGGAAGATAACTATAGTGATCTTGCCACCTTAATTAGTGTGTTAGAAAATACTCCAGACTCTAATTTACCCACAGAATTGGAAGCCATTCTCAACGTAGATAACACGCTTCGATGGATGGCCATAGATATTGTTACAGGTAACTGGGATAATTATTGGTATAACAAAAATAATTTCTATCTCTACCGAAATCCTACGACCAATCGCTTTGAATTTATTCCCTATGACTACGATAATACCTTTGGCATCGACTTTTTAGGCCCAGATTGGGGGCGACGCTCATGGGAAAACTGGGGACATCCTACCGAGTCGCGACCACTCACCGACCGCATCATCGGCGTTCCAGAGTACCGCCAACGCTTAGATTTTTATCTGCGAGAATTGGTTGAAGGGCCCTTTCAGCCCGATAGTTTATTCCCCGAAATCGATCGCTTTGCTTCGATAATGCTGCAACCCGCTCGGGACGATGTATACCGCAGCTATGACTGGGGTTTCTCCCCGGAAAGCTTTCTACTCTCACTGGATCAAGCGCTAGGCGGGCATGTAGCTTACGGGTTAAAACCCTACATCCAAACGCGCTTCGAACATACCAAAGACCAGAATTCAGAAACTCAAATCCTCCCCGTTATCCGTAAAGAGTGGAGTCAAGTCCAGTCTTTTAGTAGCGATAGTCTAACATTTCAGGTAGCGGTGGAATGGATGGACGACGATCCTAAAGAAATCAACTTAGAAGTGAATCTGGGAAATTATTCGGCGTTTATTCCTTTAACAAAAGCCTTACAACGACCTGCTGAACTTACCGCCACTCAGGAAAAGGTGTTATTCGCAGATCCTCAATGGGCCGAGCTATCCCTAAGTATTCCATGGGTGGGGAATGAACTGCGTTATGCCCTGCACGCACGCTCGGATGATGGGGGCGTTAAACGCTTCCCACGTGCTTTGGAAGACTACCGAACTCTTGCCGTGCAACGACCCAGTGAAAAACTAGTTATAAATGAACTAATGGCCGATAACGAGACCACCTTACAGGATCCATTTGGTGCTTTTGAAGATTGGGTGGAGCTGTATAATCCAGGTTCATCAGTGGTACAACTAAGCGGTTATTTTCTTACGGATGACCTGAGTAATCCTGGGAAATGGGCGCTACCCGATACCCAACTACAAGCAGGTGAATACCTGCTAGTTTGGACCGATAATGACGATGAAGAAGGTAGCTTGCACACAAATTTTGCCCTGAGTAAAAATGGAGAAGAACTGGGATTATTCTATAAGGACGTTTTAAGCTGGGTGCCAGTGGATTCGGTACGATTCCCTCCCTTGGGTAATGATCAAAGTTTCGGGCGATCTCCTGACCAACAACGTTCTTTTGATTATTTACAGTATCCAACCCCAGGATCAGTAAATGCGCAGGCAGTGAATAGTGAACTGCACAACGACGCATCTTTAGATGCCCCTTCGACACTTGAATTACTCCCAAATTATCCAAATCCCTTTAATCCAAGTACTCAAATCCAATTTCGACTAACCAAAGCCAGTTGGGTAGAGCTTAGCGTCTACAATGCACAAGGTCAAAAGGTTCGTGAATGGCCCGGTAGGTACTTTGGGCCTGGACTTCACTCTGAAACATTCCATGGAGAAGATTTAGCCAGTGGCCTATATTTTCTTCGAGCAGCCATCTATGGCCAAGCAGAACAGGGACCAGGTAGCAAGGAACTTCAACATCGCTCCATGCTACTTGTCCGATGAGTACAGCATGAAAACATACCGCAAGATTTTTAGTTGATCTCTTTGGGTTCGACTCTGTTTATTCAGACTCTGCTTATTCAGACTCTGTTTACCCAGACCTTGATTATTAAGCTCAAAAATCTAAAAGCGGAAACGGGTACTCACCATAAGATTTCGCCCCGCATTAGCTAAGAATCCTGGTTCATCCATACTTCCGTTAAAGTCGACATCAACCGGACTCCCTGTAGAATAATACTGTGCATCGAGCAGATTATTCAAATCCATTCGAAGGTCGAACCGTGAACCCTTCCAGCTAATTTGCGCGTTTAGCAAGGTGTAAGCTGGTACTACGAAG
>CALKOA010000018.1 GCA_938091655.1 uncultured Balneolaceae bacterium
CTCAGGATTGGCGATTTCGTTCACCCCTTCGATCAGCTTCGTGCCGTCTTCGGTTGCGTTGTTGGTAGGCGCATCGCCCAATACCACAAGACCACCCCAAAGACCACGATCAAGCTCGGTTAAGGAGCCGTTCAGATCGTCTGCTTCGGAAGTAAAGATAATGGGCTCCTCGGCTGTACCTTCGGCAAAGATTTGCGCGCCCATAGTTACGACTAAACCAGTGGCATCGTTTCCATCACCAAGAGCACCTTTAATCACGGTGCCTTCCTGGATAAATAACTTAGAACCTGGCTTAACAAAAACCATATCATCTAAAACATAGATGTTGTTTTTGGTCCAGTTATAATCCTGTCCTGCGACAAGATCTGCATTGGTGATTCTCACTGTGGTTTGTGCCCAAGCACTAGCCGCAATGAAAAAAGACATTACTATTAGTAAGGATCGTTTATACATACGATTGGGTATTTTTGTTAGGATTTAATAAAAATTAAAATGAGTAACTCAGGCTTAGACTAATACTTCTACCAGTCTTATATGACTGGTATATGTATTCTTGTCCATCAAGCTCATGAGACAATTTGACATCGGGATTCAACAGATTTTTAGCAGATACTTTTGCTTTGAACCCATTTGAAAAAACTTTATTAACAATAATATCTAAGGTGCTGTATCCTCTCTCAAATACATCCGGTATTGCGCCCAACGCTACAGAATATAATCGGTCTCCAAAACGATTAAATGAAGCATTCGCGGAGAAACCATTAACTTCGTTGAAGTACTCTAGATCGAAGTTTAATAGGAAAGGAGATTGACCAGCTAAGCTACGTGTTTCCGGTGCGTCTGGGTCATTAATACGAATGTTGAATAGTTCAGCATCGGGAATAGATACCTCTGATTGAACCAACGAAAAGTTGTTTGAAAATTGAAAATTACTAAGCCCTTCTGATAGAAAACTTAGGTTTTTCCTAATTTCAAATTCCATACCATAAACTTGAGCCTGAGCAACATTTTGAACGCTTTGAGCCCTATTTACATCCAGACGTACTATGCGTTCAATTGGATTTGTTATGTCTTTATAAAACGCTGAAACCGCAATGATTTCACCTGTATTTGGGAACCACTCCCAACGTAAATCCATATTTTTTATGAGTGTTCTTTGCAATTCCGCATTCCCGGTAAAAATAAAATCCCCAACGAAATCAAAGGTCGTATATGGAGCTAATTCTCGGAAAGTGGGTCTAGCAATGGTGTTGGTGTATGACCCTCGGATATTCATATTATCCGAAAGGTTGTATACGGCACTAACGGCAGGTAGTATATCCGTGTTATCAAGTACACCTGGTGTAGCTGAAGTGTCACCTGAGGTTGTATTCATCTTGGTCATTTCTGGACGAAACCCAGTGATTAGCTTTAGTTGAGAGCTAATGGGAAGTTCTAGCATAACATAGTAGGCTGTCACTTCTTTTTCGGCAGTATATTGGTTCTTTTCATTGGTATCGTCATCAATTAAATTACCAAATGTATACCTAGTGAGAGAACCAATCTGAGAAGAATCAACTATACCCATATAAGAGAAGAAGCCATTGATATCATCAGCAAAATCAGTGAAGGATCGGGGGCCTATTTCATACTCAAATCGCTTTTCCGCAAAATCTCGATTTATATTTTGGGCGTAAAAACCGGTTTTAAACTTACCGCCTGTGTTACCCAAGAATTCGAAAGGGATTGAATAGTCTAAAATTATGTTGTCACTTTCCTCTTCTAAGTCTCTAAAAAATCTAGCAGGACGCTGGAATAAACCGGAGGAAAGAGAGAGAAAGGGCTGACCTTCATCATCTTGTCCTACTAGGTAGGTAAGGAATCGTAGATCTGGTTCTGACTGCGTATTTGAAGCTATAGAATATTTCCAGTCAATTGTGGACTTTAGCAATCCCTCGAAATAGTGTTTACCTGAAAATTGAATTGCCGTTAGAGATCGTTCAACGTACTGAATTACAGATGACTGGTATTCACGGTCTGGCGCTTCCTCGTTCCAGACACCAGTAATATTTCGCGCACCATGTTGGCCACTTCGGGTAGATATGACATTAGTAGAAACTTTGTGACCCTCACCTATTTTGTAGGATAAGCCAGCTAAAACCCCCATGTCTACTGAAATAGACGATCTTTGATCTTTTAAGTCAAAAAGATTAGTTAACCCTCCTGATTTATCCAACTCACCAATTAATTGCCATCTACCGAGTTGACCATCATTGTAATTAGAAGAAGACTGGCTGTAAGTAAGACTCATGGTATATCCAAGTGGATTGCCAAGTAATTCTAATTGATCACCGTACGCTATACTCCCACTATAATTATAGGGTAGTGTGGTGATTTTTGGTGCCATCTCATTATTGAAATGACTAGAGAAATCATTTAATAGATAGGCATCTTCCGCTCTAAAGCGTGCTGAACTACTGGAAGGTAGCTCAAAATCAGGGTCTGAAATATAGTCTAATATTGGTTGCGGTACCGCTCGAGTTCCATCATCCTTTGCTAAATAATCTGTGGAACCAGCTGTCGATAGATACCCGTCTTTTCCACTTGCAAGGGCATTATATCCACCGGAAAAAGAAACACTGAATGTACGTTTTTCAGGAAAATCTTTTGTATAAACATCAACAAGTCCACCAGAGAAATTACCTGGCTTATCAGGGGTAAATGTTTTGATGGTTATGATATTTTCTAGTAGACTGGATGGAAAAATATCAAACTGAAACGACTTTTTATCCGGATCGGCAGAGGGTAATTCAACTCCATTTAAATGAGAAGAGGAATAACGATCACCTAAGCCTCTAACATACACATATTTACCACCAACAACGGATGCCCCAACTACTTTCTTCATTGCACCAGCAGCATCACCAGCTCCTGATCTAGCAATGCTTTCTGCAGAAATAGCATCGCTAAATGAAATGGATTTTTGACGTTGCTTTAATAGACCTGCCTCATTGTCCAAAACAACTTCTGCCGTAACGACAATTTCGTCCAGAAATTCGGTTTCTGGGTTGAGGATTATGTCCATTTGGACCGTTTCACCAGCTTTAATTTCAACCCCAGTAATCTTTTGAGTGGTAAACGAGATGTAGCTGACAATTAGGTTGTAGATCCCTGGTTCTACAGATTTTAAAGTATACTTACCATCAATATCTGTGGCAGTACCTTTTAGAGTTCCTTCCAAAACTACGTTCACCCCTATAAGGGTTTCACCGGATTCAGAATCAACAACGGTACCAGTAATGGAACCAGTTGTACTTTGCGCGTGTGCTGATTGGCTTATTACATGTGCAATGAATAGCGTAACAAAAAGTATGTATTTCACGTGTGCTGATTTTAATTCAAATTTGCACTGTAAAAATACTGCCGGTTGGTTTACTCAAAGTTACCAACCTGTTATGCTTATGTTATGCTGTTGTTACCCCAGTGTTATCAACTTAAGAGAAGAGATCTTTTTTAGGCTCCCCATCATCCTCATTTTGCCTAGGTGGTATAACATCTGTACTTTCTTCAATCGCTTCATCAACATCCCTAGAGCCACTTTCATGCGATGTTATATCATTTTTCTGATCTTCAGAGTTGTTTGGTTCTGTCGTTGATTCATCTGAAATCACTTCATCAACTATTTTTGCCTCAGAAAAAAGACCGTCAGCATGTTTACCCTTCGGCCGATCACCAAGTAAGTCACGTAATTCTTGGTGATTCATGACTTCTTTGTCAAGCAAGGTTTTAGCCAATAATTCTAATTTATCACGATGTTCGGTCAATAAGTCGAAAGTACGGTCATAATTATTTTTAATGATAGCCTGAACCGCATCATCAATACGATTAGAGGTGTCAGATGAATATTTTCTATTAAACCCGTAACTATTTTCAGGATTACTAGAATCTCGTAACGAGATATACCCCAACTCTTCACTCATTCCATATTCAGCTACCATAGCATAAGCCATATTGGTAATTCGCTCGAGGTCATTTTGAGCACCCGTAGATATTTTTCCGAATATTATTTGTTCGGCTATTCTACCCCCCAACAACGCACAAATTTTCTCGTTTAACTCTTCGGTAGTCATTAAAAACCGATCTTCAAGAGGCGTTTGTAGAGTATAGCCTAGAGCAGCAAGACCTCTCGGTACAATACTCACTTTAAGAACAGGGTCGGTATACTCCAAAAACCAACCCACAACAGCATGACCAGCTTCGTGGTACGCAACTATTTCCCGCTCTTCCGGACTAATAAGCTTATTTTTTCGTTCAAGCCCAGCAATCACTTTTTCTATAGAATCTTGAAAATCAATCATCTCTACTGATTTTTTCCCACGTCGGGCCGCAATTAAAGCAGCCTCATTACATAGATTTGCTAGCTCAGCTCCTGCAAAACCAGGTGTTTGAGATGCAAGTACACGTAAATCGATAGCGCTGGAAAGCTTTAATTTTTTTACGTGCACTTTTAGTACTTCTACACGGCCATTTAAATCAGGCTTGTCAATTAGAATTTGCCGATCAAATCGACCAGGTCGCAAGAGTGCCGAATCAAGAATATCGGGGCGGTTAGTTGCAGCCATTAGAATAACTCCTTTATCGGAGTTAAATCCGTCCATCTCACTTAAGAGCTGGTTTAATGTATTTTCACGCTCATCGTTTGAGCCCATGGCCATACCCTTACCGCGTGAACGCCCTATTGAGTCTATTTCGTCAATGAATACAATACAAGGAGCTTTCTCTTTAGCTTGTTTAAATAGGTCACGAACTCGAGCTGCACCAACTCCAACAAACATCTCCACAAAATCCGAACCACTTAAACTAAAAAATGGGACACTTGCCTCCCCTGCTGTAGCCTTAGCCAGAAGGGTTTTACCCGTTCCGGGAGGGCCCACCAACAATACACCCTTTGGTAATGTACCACCCAATTTGGTAAATTTTTGTGGGCTTTTTAGAAAATCAACTACTTCCTCTACTTCAGCCTTTGCTTCGTCTAGACCTGCAACGTCTTTGAAAGTAACTTTGGTCTCAGTTTGCTGATCATATAAAGACGCTTTGTTTTTACCAATATTTAAAACTTGTTGTCCTGGATTCATTTTACGAAAGATAAACACCCAGAATCCGATGGCTAAACCAATCATTACAAGCCACATAAATACACCACTAAACCATTCTTCCTCTATTCTAACTTCATATTCTACCCCAAACTCATCGAGAATTGGGCGAATTTCATCGTTTGGTAGTATAGTAGTAACAAAAGTTCTGTACTCATCCACCATTGTGGTAGGAAGATTTAGGGGAGAATCTGACTGCTCAGGAGGGCTGATAATGCCATCTGTTAAAGCGGATTCGTTATATTTTCCGTATACATTAACCTGATTTTTTATGATAATTTCATCGACATATCCACTTTTTACTTGATCCAAAAATTCACTGTATTTAATTCCATTGGTAGGTTCAGGGTTTAAGAACATGAACTGTATCACAATTAGAAACAGAATTATTACTAAAAATCCCCAAGTTGGAAATTTAGGATTTACACCATCTTTTTTACTGAGTGGTGACTTTAGTGGATTCTTTGAAGGGGGCTTCTTTTCGGCCATTAACGCTGCAGTTGTAAATTTGTATGATTAAGACTCATCGTCTTTGTTGTTTGTTAGTGTCTGGCAAAAAATGTGCCAGATGGATCGTACTGACAAAAGGTACATTACCCTTTCATATCGTCAAGACGCAATAATTCTCCATCGGACGTTTGTATTGTCAAAGCAGAATCTACCTCTGTCATTCGGCCAATTACCGTAAAGTCTTTAAAAAGAGTAAAAAGGCGATCCGCATCTTCTTCATTTAGAGTGAAAAGTAATTCAGCGTCTTCACCACCAAAATAGGCGTATTTATCGACATCTTCTTCCATTTCATCTGCTACTTGCCTAGTTTCTATAGCTATTGGTAGAGTTGCTTGATAAATATGAGCCCCTAGGCCCGTTATCTCACAAAGATGAGCCACATCATTAATCACACCCATATTAAGATGTTTAATACAGGTTGGCAGGATATCAAATTGATCAAAACAATCAATAACATCCATTCTAGATTTAGGCATTAATTGTCTTTGAATAACATATTCGTAATCGCCCAAATCTGGTTGAAATTCACCTTCACCACTATCCTGCCAAAACTTTTTTTCTCTCATGAGAATACGCAAACCGGCAATAGCTGCACCCACATCTCCAGAAACACAAATTGCATCCCCTGTCTGAACATTATCAACAGAAATACGCCTATGATCTTGAGCAATTGCAATTCCGTGTACATGAATGATAATCTGACTAGAGTTACTATGAAAATTCTTCTTATCCAGTACTATGTTATTAGCTATGCATCCATTATTAACTCCGGACATAATGGATTGAATCATCTCTACAGACACCTTATTAGGTAGTGATAAATCGCATGATAGCGAAATAGGCCTACCATTTTCGGCATAACACTCGTTAGAAAAAAGAGATACCGCCTTAAATCCAATATGTTCTAATGGTGTATACGTTAGATCGAAATGGATCCCCTCAATAAGCTGTAAACTCTGCTGGTATAATTGGATGTTTTCACCAAACTGTTCCACTATTTTTGAAACAGATAACCCTGTTAATTTTTTTTCTAACAGGTTAATGGGTGTAGAGCTAGCCCCTTGGTATTCACTTAGTTTTTGAAGTACTGCTGTGCGCCCTAACTGTGATATGGGAGTAAAGGAATGTTTCATAGACTCTAATATACAAAAAAAGGCAACCATGCTTTACATGGATGCCTTTAAAATCTACGCGAAATAAGACCTAATCTGCTTCCCGCTTAGTAGAATAATTAATTCGAAAGGTACCTGCCTGCTGCAGTTCTTTTTGAACGTCAGTTAACAAACCAAATTCAGAATTTTGATCTACCCTCAAGGATACTATAAGCCTTGGCTCCTCAATCAATTTATCGTACATAAGATTACGAATAGCGCCTAAATCATCGACAATCGCATCGTCAATCTGGACTTTATCTTCACCTATTTGATTTCCTGGTAGACGCTCTGGTCCCATATAAATGTAGGACACTAACCGCTTTTGCTCAATTTTCTCAATGTTACTTGCCTGAGTGAGGTCTAATTTTACCTTAAGTGTTACCTCTCTCAGAACCGTGGTAACCATAAAGAAAAAGAGCAACATAAATACTACATCCGGCATTGCCGAAGTCGGTACTTCTTGCTTACTACCTGCCTGCTTTTTCTTGAAATTTGCCATGATTAACTATCCGGTTCAGCAATTGAAATTTTCTTAGGATACATGTCCCTAATTTGATCTTGTTGAGGACTATCGTCCGCAAGGGCATCATAGGGTACCCCGTAATTAGATCTCGAGGCAGCATCACGTAAGTCTTTGTAGGCACCCATCACTTCATCTAACATATCAATATAGATTGAATAAGGGGTTTCTCTTTGTGTTTTTAAGGACACAATGGCAGCTTCTGGAGAGATCGCTAACTCTTCATTGTTCTCAGGATTAGAGATGAACTCAATAAGCTTATCTCTAACTTCTGTAATTGGAACTGGTTCTTCATCCATAAGTACAAGTCCCTGAGAGTTAACCAATATTTTCATCAAGTTACGTTCACGAATGGGTGGTGGTTCTTGTTCAGGGTCCAATGGGGGTGGTAGAACCATCCCAATACCCGTATCCACATTTATCGTTGTCGTAACCAAGAAG
>CALKOA010000019.1 GCA_938091655.1 uncultured Balneolaceae bacterium
AAAATTTTGAGCTTTTAGAGTAGTTAAATTGAATGTAACCAGTAAGGCTACTACTATATATTTCGTCATAACCGTTTTATTTAATTATTAAAAACCTACTTAATCAACAACATCTTCTTGGTCTGGCTAAAGCCAGGTGTGGTTAGCTTGTACAAATACACTCCCGATGACAGCTGCGAGGCATCAAAGGTGGCGGTGTGATACCCCGCGGGTTGATGCGTGTCTACCAAGGTTGCTACTTTTTGGCCTGCCGCATTAAACACTTCCAAGCTTACCTGTGCCGCTTCCGGCAGGGCATACTGAATCTGGGTACTCGGGTTGAACGGGTTTGGATAGTTTTGACTTAAGGCATAAACCTGCGGGAGTTCTTCCAAAGGCTCGACTGAATTGATGACACTAGCTTCACTTAGATCACCCGTTCCATCTTTTGCTACAATCACTTTAGTCGATTGAGCAAAAACAGATTCTGAGGCAAAGAATACGCAGACAGCAGACAATGCTACCTTTGCTGCCCAATTATTGAAATAGGATACTTGAAACATAACCTTCATCTACTCCATACCATTAGTGTTATTTGTAAAGCCAGGTGCTATTGACCCAAAAAATCAAGCGACACCATAACCCAAATAAAAAATAACACACAGCTACTCAGTAGTACTTACCAGATACTTTAGAAATAGTTTAGAACTACTTATTATCTACCCCCTTAAATAATCTACTTGAATAACACCCTTAACTGATTATATGAACCCCTTTCACTTGAAAACTCTATTTGATTGAATGGCCATTTATAGAGCCTAAAAGATACAAAGCATCTGAGTGAAAACTTAAGTATTGTTTGAGATGGTGAAGTTCAAGAATCCTACAAATGAGCAAGCAGCACCCACCCTCTACCAAGGTGGCATCCCTTTTTTGGACGCTCTCGAGAACGATCTAAAAAAAGCCAGCCACTCCATTGCCATTCAGGTGATGTCCTTTGAGGCCGACCAGGCTGGGCAGCAAATAGTCGAATTACTAAGCAGCTACCCAAAACTCCAACGCCGCCTACTTATTGACGCCTACTCAACCATCGTGGTGAATGACACCTGGACCCAAAGACCCGGAAATTCCCCTCGTTTGCGCGCCGCACGAGAAGAAGCTCGCCAGCTTTGGCCGCTATTCCAACAAGCAATGAACAATGGTATAGAAATCCGCTTCACCCAACCCTTAGGACCTCTTTTTCTAAAATACCCTTTTCGCAACCACAAAAAATGCGTTTTAATCGACCAGGCAATTTCCTATGTGGGCGGCATCAATATCACCGATCATAATTTTGGGTGGAATGATGTAATGATTCGAGATCAGCACAGCTTAATAGCGCAGGCTTTGCAACAAAGTGTTGATACGGACTGGCAGACAGGCTTTTTGCCTAACAAACTAAAAAAATTCACCCCAGCCACAACCTCGAACCCAACCACATCTTCCGACCAAACAACCACCTCCGACCTTTCCACGACATCAGCCCCATCAACCCGAGAGACTCCTCCCGCGTATCAACGCCTCGACGAGCATACCGAGCTCTACCTCCTCAACGGAGTATCCACAAAAGCAGCATATCGACAGCTTCAACAAACCGTCGAACAGGCTAAACGAGTTGAAGTGTTCTCACCATATATCACCTATCCCATGCTAGATTCGGTCGCTAAAGTGGCCGAACACACGGTTTGGATGCCCGAGCATAACAACAAAGCGCTGGTGAAACTAACCAGCCGACTGCCTCGATACCGCAAGCTCAATGTTCAAACCATCCCCGGATCGCCCGAAGACATGCTCCACGCAAAGGTGATGGTTCTCGACGAGGAAACCGTTGTGTATGGATCGAGTAATTTCGATCTGGTCAGCTACCTTTTTGAGCAAGAATTGGTTATTGTTAGGCGCAACGCTGGGTTGGCGCAAAAAATTCTAGACGCCCTTCGGCCATGAAACCACGCTTAAAAAGCCCAGCAAATATACCTTATATATAGGGCCCAAACGCACTATTACGCGCCCAAACGCATTTAAAACGCATATATTACCCATGTTTGCCTCCTTTTTTGCCGACTATGATCGTTCGATCAAGAATCGAATTGTAGAAGAGGGCTATGATATTTATTTCAGCCGGCCACTGGGGTTTGTTTTTGCAAAATGGCTATCAGCACTAGGCTTAAACCCTACGAATATCTCGGTGCTTGGAATGCTCATAGGGGTCTCGGGTGGTATCATGCTATCCCAGCAAAATGTACTATTCTACACCGCCCTTGGTGGCTTACTGGTTACCTTTGCAGGTATTTTAGACAGTTCCGACGGACAAGCTGCGCGACTCTACAACACCCACACAGAAATGGGGCGTTATTTGGACATGTTCAACGACATGCTGGTGTTTATCGCCTGTTATGCCGGGGGGCTATACTACTTTGTGGATACCTACACCTGGTATGGCTTTTGGGGACTCGGCCTACTTTCCGGCTACATGCACAGCCTCAAATCCAACATTTACGAGTATTATAAGGGCGAATTCCTGCACTTCTCCCTCACCGATTCCAAAAACCGCAACTACAGCCTC
>CALKOA010000020.1 GCA_938091655.1 uncultured Balneolaceae bacterium
ATAATGGACAATCGCTTGATCTGACAATACAGAAAATCCATGTGCAAATCCCTCAGGAATATACAACTGTTTGTGATTCTTTTCGGATAAAACTACCGAGTAATACTGTCCAAAAGTGGAGGAATTTTTTCGCAAATCAACGGCTACATCTAAAATACGACCGCTAATACATTGTACAAGTTTGGCTTGGGGGCGTTCCTTTTGATAGTGTAGCCCTCTGATCGTACCCTGATAAGATCTAGAAATATTATCCTGGACAAACGCATCAACCAGTCCTAAATCAGCCGCCCATGTACCTCGAAAGGTTTCTTTAAAATAACCGCGATCATCTGAAAAAGCGTTTAATTCTAGAAGCTTAACACCCGGTAATGAAGTTTCATGAATTTGCATATACCTTCTTATTACTCATCATTTAAAGCAGATACTAAGGTTTTACAACCAATTTCCCAAGAATGGATCGGCATCCCCAAATCGTTCAGTCTCTTAGTGGCAAGTTTAGAAAAATGAGGGCGTTTGGCCACTGTTGGAAACGCAGAACTGTCAACTGCCTCGATAGGAACGTCCACCTGGGCATCCTCCATAATTTTCTTAGCAAAATCATACCAGCTAATACATCCATCACTTCCCAAGTGAAATAAGCCAGATTGCTTATGATGAATTAAGAACAGGCTTTGCTCCACCACATCTGGCACAAAACTAGGCACCCCAAATTGATCATTAACCACCCTCAGTTGTCCCATGGTCTTAGCTCTATTGATAATAGCCTTAACAAAATTATTTCCGTCCAATCCACATAACCATGAAACACGAAGTACTAAGGCTGTAGGCAGTGCTTTAAATACAGCCTGCTCGCCTTCGAATTTAGTGGCCCCATATCTGTTGATAGGATCTGTTGGTGCATCCTCCGGATACCCTTCTTCAAATATCTCCCTATCGGTGAGCTTCCCCGAGAAAACGTAATCTGTGGAGTAGTGCACCATTTGAATGCCTCTCGCAGCACAAGCTTCGGCCAACAATTTAGGCCCTAACACATTCCCCAGATACGCTTCCTCGGTCTGTGTTTCTGCTTTATCGACTTGTGTGTAGGCAGCCGTATTGACACATACATCGGGTTCATGCGTATCGAGAGCCTTAGCAATGCTCTCGGCATCACATATATCTAGCCCTCCTCTATCAAGGGCTACAAAATCATTAGAACGTTCCTTTAGACTCCTTTGCCACCCATTACCAAGTTGTCCACCAGAACCCGTTACCAGAAACTTCATTATTCCATCGTCAATTGATTAGCTAACCGATAGGAGTCTGGAGTACCAGCGTCCGTCCACCAACCTTCCAATAACGCACTACTCATCTGATTTTGACGGATATAGTAGTTGTTTACATCGGTTATTTCTAACTCTCCTCTCCTCGATGGCTTCAAATCTCGAATGGCTGAAAATACTCTAGAATCATAAAAATAGACCCCTGTAACGGCAAAGGATGTAGGTGGATTTTCTGGTTTTTCTTGGATTTCTATGACCTTATCACCATCTAATAAGGCGACTCCATATCGTTGTGGATCCGGTACCTGTTTCAACAAAATCATAGCGCCGTTACCTGTATATGTGCGAGCAGCCGCAGTGAGATCGTCTTCAAAAATGTTATCCCCCAGAATGACCACAATAGGATCCTGTCCGGCAAAGTTCTCCGCTAATCCCAAAGCCTGTGCAATACCTCCTGCTTGATCCTGAACCTTGTAGGTAAACCGGCAATTATACTCGGCACCAGACCCCAATAAATTCACCACATCACCCATATGTTCGGTGCCGGTGACAATCAAAATATCCTGTATACCAAGACCCGTGAGTTTTTCAATTGGATGTAAGATCATAGGTTTATTGCCAACTGGTAACAGATGTTTGTTAGTTACCTTGGTTAAAGGATATAAACGAGATCCTGTCCCCCCTGCAAGTATAACGCCTTTAAGCATAGAAATTTAGAGTAACATCGAAAGTGGATTCTCGATAAGTGAACGAAGTGTATTCAAGAATTCAGCAGCTTTAGCCCCATCTACAATTCGGTGATCACTGGATAAGGTAACTTTCATTCGTTTACCTGGCACAACCGCACCATTTTCCACAACAGGAACGTCTCGGATAGCACCTACGGCAAGAATACATGCATTTGGAGGATTAATGATTGCGGTGAATTCTTCTATTCCAAACATACCTAAGTTACTGATAGTAAATGTACTTCCCTCCATTTGCTCTGGTGCTAATTTTCGGTCTCTTGCCAAGCCTGCTAATTCACGGGTTTCTGAAGAAATCTGAACGAGTCCTTTTTGATCTACGTGTCTAAGTACTGGTGTCATTAGACCTTCATCAATGGCAACTGCTATTGCGATATGTACATCACCATGCTCAATTATCGAATCGCCCATCCAAGAACTATTGATGGCTTGGTGTCTTGAAAGAGCCACAGCTGAGGCCTTTACCACGATATCATTAAAGCTAATTTTAATGTCCAACTTATCCTTGAGCTGCGTTCTTGCTTCAATAGCAGCTTTCATATCAATATCTATGGTCTCATAAAAATGCGGATTGGTAAATTTACTTTCTGAGAGTCGTTTTGCAATGACTTTACGCATTTGGGAGACTTTGACCTCTTGTGAGGCTAATGAAGAGAAACTCTTAGCTGTTGATGAAGCCATTGGCGCAGGAGCTCCAGGTCGGGTAAGTGTACTTGAAGTTGCGCTTTGTGCCGTTTCAACATCCTTCTTAACGATTCTTCCCTCAGGGCCAGAACCAGAGATGCTGTTTAAATCCACTCCTTTATCTGCGGCAATTTTTTTTGCTAAAGGGCTTGCTTTAATTCGGCCGTCCCCTTGTGATGGGGCTACAACGGCTGTTGGAGCAGCCATTGCTTCTTCGGCTTTCGTGACTTTATCATCTTCAGCCACAGGAGACGAGTTAGTCGGCGCCGAACTAGAATCATTATCTAACAAAGAAGAAATATCTTCTCCAACTTCACCAACGATAGCAATAAGTCCGCCCAACGGTACCGCATCTCCTTCACCCGGTACAATCTTCAGAATAGTACCAGCATCAAATACTTCAACGTCCATAGTTGCTTTATCGGTCTCTACCTCGGCGATGATATCCCCAGCTGATACCGAATCACCTTCATTAACATTCCATTTAGCGATTACCCCTTCTTCCATGGTATCGCTGAGTTTGGGCATTTCAATCTTAATGGCCATAGCTTAATTTTTTGCAGTGTTTATATTAGTAGCTTACCTGTTTAACGGCGTCAATAATTTGTTTTGGACTTGGCAACCATGCATCGAATAATGGTTTCGAAAATGGAGCGTTGACATCTGGTAAACAAACTCGCAGTACCGGTGCATCCAAATAATCAAATGCTTCTCGTTGAATTAAGAATCCAATTTCAGCAGCAAATCCAGCAAAGGGATGTGCTTCATCAATGACAATGCATCGATTGGTTTTTTTAACTGACTTCAGTATTAACTCTAAATCTAGTGGTTTGACCGTTCTTGGGTCAATGATTTCACACTCAATTCCATCTTTAGCTAATTCATTTGCAGCTTGAACCGCTAAGTGATACATCTTTCCATGTGCAACGAGAGTAACATCTGAACCTTCTCGTTTAATCTTTCCTTTTCCAATAGGGATGATGAAATCTTCTTCATCAGAAACTTCTCCCTTTAATCCGTACATTTGCTCAGATTCCATAAAAAGAACAGGATTTTCGTCTCTAATGGCTGATTTCATCAATCCTTTTGCGTCATTAGGCTCTGAAACATAGATAACTTTTAGTCCAGGAAAATGGGCATACATAGAATCATAGGCCACCGAGTGAGTCGCTCCTAATTGTCCAGCCGAGGCATTTGGGCCACGAAAAACAATGGGACAATCGGCTTGGCCACCCGTCATGTATTTTACCTTAGTTGCATGGTTTATTATCTGATCTGCAGCAAGTACCGCAAAGTTAAAGGTCATAAATTCAACGATTGGTCTAAGACCATTCATGGCGGCCCCTACCCCAAGCCCAGCAAAACCCAATTCCGAAATGGGAGTATCAATGACTCGGCGATACCCGTATTTATCCAACAGGCCTTCCGTTACTTTATATGCTCCATTATATTCAGCTACTTCTTCACCCATTACAAAGACTCGCTCATCACGAGACATTTCTTCATCTATTGCGTGCTTAAGTGCTTCTCTAAATTGTAAAACTGCCATCGTAATATTCTTTAAACGTGAAAATAAGGATTGTCTTCGACAAACATGTCGGTATATAATTCCGACTGGTCTGGGAATGGAGACTCATCGGCAAAGGTAACTGCTGCCAATACTTCGTCTTCGATACTCTCTTCTATTGAGCTAATCTCGGCCTCATTACACACTTTTTCAGCAACTAAATAGGATTTAAGTCGCTCAATAGGATCTATATTTTGGTATTCCTCTAATTCTTCTTTGGTTCTATATTTTTGAGGGTCCGACATCGAATGGCCACGATATCGATAGGTACGAATTTCAACAAACCAAGGCTCTGAATGTTCACGTACATCATCTGCAATTTCTTTCATTTTTTCGTACACAGAAAAAACATCCATTCCATTGATCACGGCTGATTTCTTACCATAGCCTTTCGCCCGGTCAACAATTTCCGCAACAGTATGTCGTTTTGCGGCTGTTCCCATAGAATATCCATTATTCTCCACCACAAATATAGTGGGGAGCTTCCATAACTGAGCCAAATTCATGGTTTCATGCAATGCACCTTGATCGACAGCCCCATCGCCAAAGAAACAGGCTGAGATTCGTCCATTAGCATTGTATTTGTTTGCAAAGGCAAGTCCACTTGCGATGGGTATGTGACCACCAACGATTCCATAACCACCCCAAAAATGTTCCTTAACGTTGGCAAAGTGCATTGAGCCTCCTTTTCCTCCAGAGCAACCAGTGGCTTTACCAAACAATTCTGCCATCCCTTCATTCGCACTAATTCCACGACACAAGCCCCATCCATGATCTCTATAGGCAGTTATGATATCATCATCGTTATTGAATGCAAACACTGTCCCAGTCGATATAGCTTCTTGACCTATGTATAGGTGTAAAAAGCCACCAAATTTACCTTTTTGATATTGTTGCATTGCCCGCTCCTCAAATCGTCGCTGCAGATACATTTGATGGTACATATCTTTGAGCTGTTGGGCCGTTAAACCAAGGCTTTTATGCTTTTTTCTGGTTGCTGCAGGTAAATCGACCCCTTTTTGGACTCCACCTTTCTCAGGGCTTTCCATACCTGTAGGAGCAAATCGGATATCAGATGTTGCTTTTTTCGCCATGCTATTGTGTTTTACAGTAATAAGTAGATGCTTAAGTTTCTGATGCGCGCTTTGCCTAATCCTAAAGGCGCAATATTAATCATATCTATTTGGTTATGTACCATTTACTAGATCATTGAATTTTTCTGGTTTATCATTCAATTGTACACTATCAATGGGTCATTCAAGTAATCACGATTATTATAGTCTTATAATATACCGAATTTTCTTCAAATTATGCTCCAGTAATAAAGTACTACTGTTCATCCGAATTAATTACGCTTAAGAAGCAGACCTATGGGTCTGAGCAATGGAACACCTCAACAAACCCCATAGACAGGACCAAATGACCAGCTTAGTCAGTAAGCATACTCTTTGCAGCCGTTATTGCTTCAGGTATCGCTTCTGGCTTTGATCCTCCAGCCGTTGCTAAACTAGGCTGACCACCGCCACCGCCGCCAATTATTCGTCCTAATTTCCCAACAATAGCCCCTGCTTTTAATCCTGTTTGAATAAGATCCTCGGTAACAGTCGCCAGTATAAACACTTTACCAGAATCTTCGTCATGCGTAAATACAGTGCTAACTGTCATATTAGGTGATTCATTCAATATACTGTATCCCATGTTTTTAATAGTATCCATATCAAAGGATTCTATATGACCACAAATCCATTTAATACCGTTATCCAATTGTTCTGCTGTGTTCAAAAGAGTCTGTTGACTGGTAGTAGCTTTAGCCTGAATCAAGGCTTCAACTTTGCGCTCTAACTCTTTTTTATCGGCTTGCAACCGCTCAATAGATTCCGCAAGTTCATTGGAAGTACCCAATAGAGTGGCTACAGTTTGTAACTTACTTTCTTGCTCTACTACCCACTGCTCAGCCCCAAAAGCCGTTAGTGCCTCTATTCTACGAATACCTGCTGCTACTGAACTTTCATGCACTATTTTGAAAAACCCAATTTCCCCAGTATTCTGAACATGTGTTCCACCACATAGTTCCATCGAATAATTAGAATCAAAGCTGATTACGCGAACCTTATCACCATATTTTTCACCAAAAAGCATTCTAGCTCCCCGCTCTTTTGCCTGTTCAATAGGAATTTCTCTATCCTCTTCTAATGGTATACTCGCTCTTATTTTCTCATTAACTAGCGCTTGAACATCTAAGAGCTGCTGCTTTGTCATAGCTTCAAAATGAGTAAAATCGAAGCGAAGATAGTCCTGATTAACTAAGGAACCTTTCTGAGCCACATGCGGACCTAAGACCTTAATGAGCGCTGCTTGCAATAAGTGAGTAGCAGAATGATTAGCGCAAGTATACTCTCGAGACACTCTATTCACTGTGGCTTCTACTGGTTGATCAAGGGCAGGAAGTTGTTGCACAATCAAAACTGACCCAAAAGGACTTTTTTGAACATCAATAACCGCGTACTCTTGATCGGCTTCATTGTTTTGATTCGCTGGTTTCAGAAATTGTTTCAATACTCCTTTATCACTTACTTGACCGCCTCCTTCGGCATAAAAGGGATTCTTTTCAAGCAATAAGTGAAAAGTATCTTCCACTTCGCGATAAGCCAGAATACTGGTTGAAATACTTAGCTGATCATAGCCTACAAATTCCGAGTACGTTTCTTTCCCCGCAACCCAGCTCCACTGCCCTTTCTCGTTATGATCCACTGAAAAAGCTCCCGCCGCTCTAGCCCTAGTCTTTTGCTCATTCATTCGCTCATCAAAGCCGGCTACATCGACCCGTAATCCCTTCTCTCTTGCCATCAATTGGGTTAAATCAATAGGGAATCCATAGGTGTCATGCAGTTTAAATGCATCTTCTCCAGTAAGTACTTCGCTATGCTCTGTCATTTGTTCAAATAGTGCGATACCCTGCCCTAAGGTTCTAATAAAACTTTTTTCTTCAGAGTGTACCACTTTTTCTACATAGGCTTGTTGTGCTATAAGCTCAGGGAAGACTTCTGAAAATTGCTGCCCCAATACCTGTACCAATTCAAACAGAAAGGGTTCTTTAATACCTAACCGATCCCATGCATATCGTATGGCTCGCCTCAATATCCTACGTACCACATACCCCCTTCCATCATTCGAAGGAGATGCCCCATCGGCCACACTAAATGCTACTGCACGAATATGATCGGCAATCACACGAACAGCAATATCGGTATATTCATCATCTCCATAACTTATGCCTGCACGATTGGAAATAGCCTGAATGAGTGGACTAAATACGTCTGAATCATAGTTCGAGGTTTTGGCTTGCATAACCGCACAAATTCGCTCAAAACCCATACCAGTGTCCACATGTTTGGCAGGAAGGGTTTGTAACTCGCCTGACTTTAACCTGTTAAATTGTATAAAAACGAGGTTCCAAATCTCCATAACTCTTGGATCATCTTTGTTCACCAAGCTAGCCCCATCCACCTCTGCGCGCTCCTGCTCTGATCGTAAATCAATATGAATTTCAGAACAAGGTCCGCAAGGCCCTGTCTCACCCATTTCCCAAAAGTTATCCTTTTTTCCGCATTTAAGTATATGCGCATGATCAATATTGGTTTGACTTTTCCACAAATCAATGGCCTCTTGATCAACATCTAAACCATCTTCTTGATCTCCACCAAAAACAGTTGCATACAACCGAGTAGGGTCCAACTCCCACCGTTCTACCAGCAGCTCCCAAGCCCACGCAATAGCCTCTTCCTTGAAATAATCTCCAAATGACCAATTACCCAACATCTCAAACAACGTATGATGATAGGTGTCGTGCCCTACCTCTTCTAAATCATTATGCTTACCACTTACTCGGATACATTTCTGCGTATTAGCTGCTCTCACCCATTCTTTGCCCTCAAAAGACAAGGTTTTTTGCTCCCCTAAAAAAAGGGGCTTAAATTGATTCATCCCTGCATTTGTAAACAACAAAGTTGGGTCATCCGCTGGAACAACAGGTGAACTAGATACTATAGCGTGATTTTTAGCGCCAAAAAAATCTAAAAATTCTTGCCGTATTTGAGAGGACGTCTTAAAAGCCATTCGATTTATGTGTGAGTTAGGTCTGGATCATTTATACAATTTCATTCATACAAATACCAAGCTTATTACAGCAAGAAGATAGAAAAAATACCTATCAGACACATAGCTGAATCCCTGCTTAATTCGCCTACATTTGGCTATATTAACCCTATACCCACAATCAAGCCCACACTCTATGAAATCTCTGTTTAATTATTTTTTTCGAGGCCTACTTGTAGTTTTTCCATTAGGTGCTACCTTTTTTGTTACCGGCGTCTCCATTGAATGGCTCAACTCACTCAGCTCTAGTTGGATACCCGGGGATTGGGCTCAATCCATTCCAGGCCTAGGACTACTGCTCTCATTTGCCATTATTGTAGCCATAGGGCTGATTTTCTCTATCACCCTGACCAAACCTATTATCCAGTTCGTCGAAAAAATACTGACAAAAACACCCATCATCAGTATCATATATCATTCCCTCAAAGATTTAACCGAAGCTTTTGTGGGCGAAAAGAAAAAATTCGACCGGCCTGTACTCGTTCAACTAAGTGTCGACGGTCCCTACCGGATCGGATTCATTACCCAGGAACATTTCAGAGTCGACTCCTTTGAATTAACAGCCGTTTACTGTCCTCATTCCTACAACTTTTCCGGAAATCTCTTTCTGGTTGATGCAACAAGAGTCTTCCCCATGGACATGGATCCTTCACAAGCCATGCGGCTTATTGTTTCAGGCGGAGTGAGCCAAACTGGGAAATAATACTCTAATATACTTCCTCAAAAGTCCTTTCGGATGGTTTGACCTGAGTTTTTAGCTCTTCCCAAGTCCATTCCTTTGGATCTTTGTCCGCTAAATCACCACGCAGACTCAGGTAATCTAAGAAACCTTGCTTTGCTAATTGTTCGTAAATGCCGGTTTGCATTCCCTTCATTCCGCATAAGTAGACCAAGGTGTTATTCGAACCTAAAATAGGCGACAATAACTCAGAATAATCCTCTATAGCTGTTTGAACGTATTTTTTTGATCCATTTTGACGTCGATCTTCTCGAGAAATCATGGTTAGATAATGGACATTCGGATGTGCATCGGCTAAGCCTTCGAAATATTCTTTGTAAAGCAAGTCGGTTCGGTATGGGCATCCAAATACTAGCACAATTTGCCCTTTATGCCCAGCTTCAATTAACTCCATGATCATACCTCTAAAGGGAGCCACACCAGTGCCTGTTGCAAAAAATACAAAATTGAATTCATCTGCATTTTCCGGTAACAAATAACGTTTTCCACTGGGACCCGTTATCTGTAGAGAGTCACCAGGCTTCAAATTAGATAAATAATTTGAGCAAACCCCGGTATAAAACACCCCGTCTACCTCCTCATTTGCTCTTTTAACAGTGGTAGAAACAAGGTGAGCTTGACCCTGCTCTCCTTTTGATGGCGAAGAAACCGAATACAACCTTAGTTTATGTGGCTTACCTTTTTCGTTTTCTCCGGGCGGTAGTATGCCTATAGACTGACCTGATCTAAAAACTCCCTCTAGGCCTGAGTCTGAAAGATCAATGGTGATATGTCGAATAACATTAGGGCTAGAATCGTCCGTACAAATATAATTCTCAGCAATGGTTGCCGTAGTTGGGTTTTTCGGGGTAAATAGATTAATCTCTACTTCGGGTAGGATAATTTCTGGCGTAGCATTGCCTAGCGTTGTGTTGTCTGACATAATATTGTCTGAAATAGTAACTTCGATGTTAATGAGTGATGAATAAAATAAGGTAATTTTAGGTATGAGTTTAAAAAAAATTGCTATTGTTGGAGCCGGAGTAACTGGACTAACGACAGCAATACTTCTTCGTTTGTCGGGATACAAGGTAGAGGTGTTTTCTCGTGAACACCCCGTAATTGACTATAAAAACCCATTTTTTGCCAGTTCTTTCCCCGCAGCTTCTATACTTCCCCATTCCATTAAAAGCCCTATTTCAAAAAAACTTTTTCTACGCTCAACCCAATTTTATCATCAGTTATTTGAGCATAATTTCCCAGGTATTCAACGCCAAATTCACTACGAAGTTTTTTCTGAAGCACTCAAGAATAATCCGACTTATTTACCGTGGCTTCCAGGCTATACTGAGATACCTGTGACTGGGCGTTATTTCATTCCTCATCTTCCCAATAATCCTATATCACGAGCATGGAAATCCTCCATTTTTTTCGTTGACTGGCCTATTTATTGGAAGTCTTTACTAAGTACGTTTACCACTCTTGAAATTCCTCTAGTCATTGAATCCATTGACTTTTCACAGATAGATTCTCAGTTCCCCACCAATGACTATTCATTAGCTATACTTGCTTGTGGTTCCGGTTTCGAAGAAATACAGAATAAACCTCTTAGTTTACTTAAAGGTCACTTAGTAGAAATTTCTAAAGGGCCAACTCTACGTAATCCAGAGGGAGAGCTATTCTCATACAATTATACCCCGCCAACTAAGGTATACAGAACATTGAATGGAAAAGCCCAAGATATCTACAGTTACCCACGAAGCGGTTCGATGATTCTTGGCGGAAGTCGAATTACTGGTCATTTGATTGATGGGGAGTGGATAGGTGATGGCCTACTCACAAACTACAATTTTATAGAAAGCAAACTAGAATGGCCATATGCCGCTATTTTTGAACTAAACAAAATTCTTATTGAACATAGCACAAATGCGACTATAGATGCTTCCCAAATTAAGTCCCAGTTACTTGGATACCGTTACTTAGGACCTAATTCATCACTTTGCTTAAAAGTGGATATCGGAAGGAATCTGCCTCATATACATGCTTATGGATTAGGTGGGGCTGGGGTTACGCTTTCATGGGGCTTAGCCAATGAGATCGTAACAAAGACAAATGAACTGTTGGGAAAGCCATCCATCAACAGTACCCATACCCTTTCACCGTCTATACAGCATGACAGTAGCATTGTTAAACCTGAAACGATTGCAAGCTACTTAGCGAAGCTAAACTCTGTTTAAACAAAATGAAAGGCGTCTAGTTGAGAATGCTAAATGATGATATTATAAGTCTAATACCAGGGCTTTATCATTAAATTTTGCAGAGCACTTTTGCTCGGTAGTTAATCCAATGACCTGTAATTAGAAATACACTTCCAACCAAAGTAACACCAGCCTCAACGTACTCACCAAGTTGACTATTAAAAAACCAAGCCAAGAAAATAATAAGCGTGCCAGAAATCAAATAAAAACTCACCCACCTATTTGCATGTAGTCGTTTAAGGGATAAAACCACGGTTGGCGCAATTGCTAAAAAGAATACCAAATGAGTAAATTCATGTACATGCTCTAAGGCAGGCCATAATGGTATTAATGAGACGAAAACTGGGACCAACAAACAGTGTATTGCGCAGACCGACGAAAGCCCCATGCCGAGTCTATCCCAAAAGCCTTCTTTTTGCCCCCTCTCAACAGAAGAGGACTCATCCATTGAATGATCAGTCGTTACCTGCGATGTTTCATCTACCATTTATCGCCTGTTGCCCAAAATTCTGAGCATAAAAATGAACATGTTTATAAAATCTAAATACAAAGTTAGTGCCCCTAAAATAGCCACCTTTCTACCCACTTCTGACTCCACAATTACTTGAGCGGCAAGTTGCTTAATTTTCTGGGTATCGTAGGCTGTGAGTCCAACAAAGATGAGAACCCCGATATAACTAATTAGCCAATAGAGTCCAGAACTCTGCAAGAAAATATTAACCACACTTGCTAAAATAAGCCCAATCAGAGCCATGAAAAGGAGATTTCCCCAGCTTGAAAGATCTTGCTTGGTGGTATAGCCATATACGCTCATTGCCCCAAACATACCCGCGGTTATGAAAAATGTGGAAGCAACAGAAGCCCCAGTATAGGCTATTAACAGCACGGAAAGTGTCATTCCATTGAGTACTGAGTATAAAAGAAACAATCCTATAGCCATATTGGATGACATTCTTTGAAGGCCTGATGAAATCCAAAATACTAAGGCTAGTTCAGCCAAAATTAACCCAATGAAACCAAAAGAAGAGCTGAATATTAGTTCTAACAAAAACTCAGATTGGGTGGTACGATAGGCTACAAAGCCCGTCAGAGTTAATGCAAAAGTCATCCATAAATAGACCTTTTGCATAAAATCAGCTTCGACTGTTGATATACTTTCTATATAAGTTCTTGACTGCATATCCATAACTAATGATTTAGATAAATGAGTTTAATAGAATATGCCCTAATTAGGCATCTATCTAAATATACGAACAAAGACTCATCTTCTTCGCTAAAAAATGTTATAACAACGCTGTAATTACACTCCAAACCAATAACTAAGCTTTATTAGAAAAATATTGGTGGGCTTGTGATCGAACATATCACCAAAATCCCTAGAAATATCCATTAGTCCATTTCTTATAACACCATCCCTTTGTTGTTGCCAAACAAAGAACAATGTAGACCCTGGGCTATATTCCCATCGAAAGACTGCATTACCTTGGAGGGCTGTGTAGGTAAAATCAGGTCGATAAAATCTAAAGGTTGTGGGTTGTTCATCCCCAATACTAACCTCGTACAAGCCTGCTCCCAAATCGTTTAGCTCTCCCTCATCTACACCATAAAAGTCAAAGTCAAAGGTTCTTTCTTTTTTTAATTCACCAAAGCCAGAAAAACGCGCTGACTGCACATACGGCCTTATATACGTTTCTAAGGTCATTCTTGGAGAGAATGTCCAATTCAAGCGGATGTTAGCGGTTAAGTTTGAGCTTTTATTTGTAGCAAAAATATATCGATACCCGTAGGTCTGGTCAGCATCAGGGTCTATCGCTCTCCTCTCGACAGTAGTCACATATTGATCTTGATCCAACTCATAGCTTAACTCTGGCCCAAAAACAAACTGAATATTGGATCGGGGCCGCCAATTAAAATCCATCCAATAGTAACTATCGTATTCTTCGGCTACATCACGACGCTGATATTGCCCTAACTGTACGCTCCACACTTTCGACTGATTGGTAGTAAGATTAGCATTAATCCCTACATCATTATTGTACCCCATAATCGGCCCACCACGGCTTAAACGATCATTAATACGCCCATAATTTGCATTGGCATTTATATTTAACGACCATTGATTATCAAAAATCCAATATAAACCAATATTGGAAAATTGATTCCCAACATCTCCGTCAAAATTCCAACCTATCAGATAGTAGTTCCAAGCTTGAAAATAACGCCCAATACTTGGTGCGACCTCAGCATATTGTACAGCGGCTGCCAATGATTTATAATCAGCGCGATTCTGAAATCCAATTTCATTCGTTTCATACCCCGGCGTCACTATGGAGTAAGTAAGTGACCCGGTCCAGTGTTCCCCCGATGCTTTTTTCAGGCTCCATTCACCTGCAAAGCCATCTAAATAGGTGGCTGTTTCGTCCACTGAAAATGAACTACCATCTACCCTCTGATAGTACCTTGCCGGGGATTGTTGCAACGCTGTTATGTACGAATCATCTCCATTTACCCTACTGTAAGAAACAGTTCCACTAGCTATCCATTGCCTATTCTTCCAAGAGTGCTCCCAATCAGTACCCACTAAATAAGCTGAATTTACCATAAACTTTTCAAAGTAAGTATTTTTAACAGAACGGTTTACACTACTCACAAAGCCCCCAACTATCGTATTTCCTTCGTTAAAATCTTTCTTCACTCTAGATACAAAAAAGTTTGCAAGGGGTTCGATTGGATAAATGCCTCTTGTCTGCTCCGAGCCATCTTGCAAGCGAACCATATAGGAGGCTTCTTCTCTTCTGGTTACCGCATCTAAGACTCCAATAGACCAACCGTTCCGTGTTTTTCCGCTTAATTTCACGGCACCCGCAATTCGGGTTTGGTTAGGTCTATCCTGATATACTTGATCGATTTCATCATTTTTATAGATAGAATAACTGTTATACGCATTAAAGCCTCCTATCGAACCCGATGGTGCGCGACCAATCCTCCTCGAATAAAAAGTAATAGGGTTGCCAGCTGTAAAATCAGTTTGCGTTTGACCGAAACGAAAGATATCACCACCTTCTAAAAAAAACAGCCTACGTTCAGGAAAGTATATCTCAAATGCCGACAAATTTATGGTAGCCGGATCTGCTTCAACTTGCCCAAAATCTGGATTTATTGTAGCTGTCAAGGTAAGATCAGATGTGATACCATACTTGATATCGCCACCAAAACTCTGGCTAATATTGTTAACATCATAATACGGATCACCAGTCACTTTCTGTTCTTTAATGTTTGTAACAGATGCATAAGGTGTTATCTCTAATCGACTGAAAGACTTAAGTTTAGATACACCATATAGTGAACCAAACCTAGACACCATCCCGCCCTCAGAACGCGAAATAGGTGCCCAAAAATTGATTTCTGAGTTTCGAGCTATACGGCGTTGAAAGTTTATCCCCCATAGTTGGTTCACCTTTTTTGCATCGTACCTGATTTGAGATAGAGGTATTTTTATTTCTACTGACCAACCATTTGATAGTATGACTGCCTCTGCTTCCCATACCGCATCCCAAAGAATATCTTCCTGAGTATCATCGTAATACAAAACATCTTTTTGGACACCGCGAGGATTAACCGCAAAAGTAAAGGCCGTCCTTTTATCATTGTAACTATCAATGTTTACATAAATCCAATCTGAGGAAAAGGAACCATCCCTTCTAAATATGGGAGCAATGATAGAATCCGGATCCTGCTCAAAGGCCATAACTCCAACCCATAGATATTGATCATCATAAGCTACTGAAACCTCTGTAGGCTGAGTAGGAACACCACCATCTACTGGTGTGAACTGAGTAAAATCGGTTGCCTTATCACTTGATTTCCAAATTTCCTCGTCTAGCAAACCATCTAATTTTATGGTACTGGTTTCGCTCAAGCGAGTTGCGTTCAATGTAGACTGGCCAAACACTGCCGCAGTCGATATGAAAAGAATCGCACACACTATACCGGCAAGAGGTTTACTTATATATGATCGGTGATTTCGTCGGCACTTCTGTCCATTTTTCAATATAAACATGATAGAGAAAGTAGTTAGATTTTTTAAGAAGATGAGTTGCCCAATAGGAATAGACTGAATTATGGATTAGTACGTTTTGAATAAAGGATTGTTACAAATTAAGACATAGAAAGTAGCCCTGATTATTTCCGATTTAAGCTTGTTTCATAGATAAGGAGTCTATTTACATTTTTTTGTTACATTACTTTTTAAAATGGACTAATTTTGGTCTTGTGAAATATGGATACGTTAGATGCTTACTGTAACCACACCCTTGGTAACACTACATAAAAATACTCTTCAATCACAAACCACTACTCTTATCAAGCTATTTTACGATCATGAAAAAAATTTTACCACTCCTATTCCTAGGTATCCTTATAAGCACTATTCATTGTACTCCAAAAACAGAAGAGGATAGTACTAGTGTAGACAAGCTAATTTGGAGTGATGAATTTGATGGCGATTTCATCGATACAACAAAATGGAAATTTGAAACTGGTGATCACGGCTGGGGAAATAATGAATGGCAAGATTATCAACCTCAAGGATCTGATAATGTTGAAGTTAATGATGGTACTCTTCGAATTACCGCTCGCAAAACAGGACCAGGGCAACGAGTGGGTGACTACACCTCAGCGCGCATTAATAGTAGAGAATCATTTTTATATGGAAGAATTGAAATTCGAGCTAAAATGCCTGAATATAAAGGTCCTGGCCTCTGGCCTGCGCTCTGGATGCTGGGCGAAAATATATCTGAGCTTGGCTGGCCTCTCTGTGGTGAAATTGATTTAATGGAATACATAAGTTCTAAACCTGATTCGGTGCTTATGACCATTCATTCGGAGGCTAATAACCACATGAATGGCACGCAACTTAGCTCTGGATTCGTACCCCTCACCAACATAGAAGAAGAATTTAATATTTTTGGGCTGCTTTGGGAGGAAGATCGTCTCATATTCTATGTGAACGGTCCAGAAAATGTACTACTTACCATTAACAGGCCAGAAGAGTACAACCAAGAAAATTGGCCCTTCGATAAACCCCACTATTTCTTGATGAATATTGCTGTAGGAGGTAATTTAGGCGGACTTGAAGGCGTGGATGACTCCATATTCCCAGCAACCATGGAAGTAGATTATGTCCGGGTATACGCCTTAGACTAACACTAGGCTGGTAACTATTTCAAGGGCTTACTTTGCTGGCATCAGGTGTACGATGGTAGCTCCCCATGAAGACCGGTCTTTGGCCATTTCGAATGAAATCACACGTGGGTCTCGTTCTAAAATAGCATGGACTCCCCTTCTTAATACACCCTTACCCTTCCCATGTATTATTCGTATTTCTACGATATTTCTTTTAATACACTCGGTGATGTATTCAGGAATTAGGCTGTTTATCTCGTTGGGTTTAAACGCATGCAAATCCAAAATTCCATCTATTGGGTATTCTTGAACTTCATACTTATCTGACATATCAATAATAATTACGAAATAGCGTCAACCACTCTTCGCTCACTAACAATATTTTTAGCGAATGAAAGTACTTTTTGATGTTCTGGATGATTGGCATAGCGCTTTAAGGCTTCTTTGTCTGCATGCATAGACAACAAGCAGAGATCGCAGACTTGCTCCCCTTCCCCTTCAGCATTTACAAAAACCTGTAGATGATCAATGTCAGAAATGAGCTCCGGCAACCGCTCTAATTGATCTTTGAATTCTTGAATTAATCGACTTTTAGGAACTCCTTGAAATTCCTCTTTAATTTTCCAAAGGACGATATGTTGTAACATGTTATATTGATTAGGTGAGTATATATGATTGCATTAAACAGGGTCTAAACCTAAGTCACCCATTATTGAGCTAATAAAGACCAAAGAAGCTGGTTATTTTCGAAACGAATTTCACTAAATAAACGTATCTTTGCTAATCAATGCATTCTTAGCGTTTGCACTCAAATTACTGAAATTCTCCAACTATTATGAAAGAACCGATCGATACCCTAGATCAACACGAAGAATTTGACCAAATGGGAGAAGCTCATGCCGGAAGCTCAGAGCTAACCCCTATAAAATCCGATGCCTTTGAGCTAAGTGATGATGAAAAAATCGAACATATAGAGCATCATTTCGCAAAAATAATGGATATCCTTGGTTTGGATTTAACTGACGATAGCCTCAAGGGAACTCCACGAAGAGTTGCCAAAATGTATGTTAAAGAAGTATTCAATGGCTTAAACCCGGCCAACAGACCAGAAGCGAGAACATTTAACAATAATTATGATTACTCAGATGTAGTTATTGAAAAAAACATACAAGTGAACTCATTTTGTGAGCATCACTTTCTTCCCTTTATAGGCAAAGCGCATGTTGCCTACATATCTAAAGGAAAGGTTATTGGTCTTTCAAAAATCAATCGTTTGGTAGATTATTACTCTCGAAGGCCGCAGGTTCAGGAACGATTAACCCTGCAGATTGCAGATGCGATTTCAGATGCAATGAACACCGAAGATGTGGCTGTCTATATTGACAGTAAGCATTTATGTGTTTCAATGAGAGGCATTAAAGATCATGCAAGTAGTACGATAACTTCGGAGTTTAGGGGTGCATTTAGAGATAAAGATACGCAACAAAAATTCATTGACTTTATTCGTACCCCCTCTGAATAAATATCTAAGTATGGTAGTAGTATGAGTTCGTCAGAATTACATGTTTACAATACATTAAGCAGAAAAAAAGAACTTTTTGAGCCCTTACATACACCCCATGTCGGCATGTATGTCTGCGGACCAACGGTATACGGTGACGCTCATTTAGGTCATGCCAAAAGCTATGTTTCTTTCGATGTCGTTCGTCGATATCTTCGCTACTTAGGATATAAAGTGCGATACGTTCAGAATATTACCGATGTTGGCCATTTGGTGGGAGACGGAGACGAGGGTGAGGATAAGATTTCTAAAAGAGCTCGCATTGAACAGCTTGATCCGATGGAAATAGCCGAGACCTATACCTACACGTATTTTCGAGATATGGATGCACTTTCCATTCAGCGTCCGGACATCTCCCCTAGAGCTACAGGTCATATTCCAGAGCAAATTGCAATGATTCAGAATTTAATCGATAAAGGTCATGCTTACACTTCTAATGGTAATGTGTACTTTGATGCACTCTCAGCCCCGAACTATGGCCAATTGAGTGGTCGGAACATCGAGGATGCAACGAGTGGTACACGGGTTCAAGCTGCCTCAGATAAACGTAATCCTGCAGATTTTGCCTTATGGAAAAAAGCCGATGACCAACATTTAATGAAATGGCCTTCCCCATGGGGCGTGGGCTATCCAGGTTGGCATATCGAATGTTCTGCTATGAGTATAAAATATCTTGGCGCTCACTTCGATATTCACGGTGGCGGTCTTGAAAATCAATTTCCTCATCACGAATGCGAGATTGCTCAATCAGAATGTTCGACTGGGGAATCCTTTGCAAAGTATTGGCTCCACAATAACATGGTTACTTTGGACGGGCAAAAAATGGGAAAGTCTCTGGGTAACGCTATAAGTTTAGATGAGTTTTTCAAGGGATCACATCCATTACTTGAGCGCTCTTGGAGTCCACAAGTTATCCGCTTTTTCTTACTTCAAAGCCATTATCGTAGCACTACAGATTTTTCAGAAAAAGCATTGGAAGCATCAGAAACCGGTTTTCAGTCACTCAGAGCAAACCTGCAGAGTATCATGGCGCATACGCAACAGCAATATAACGATCAAACTGAGGGTGAATCACACGAAGCTCTCCCTACTCTTCAAGCTGCTTTCGAATCCGCAATGAATGACGATTTTAACACAGCGCAAGCTATTGCCGCCCTATTTGATCACACTAAGAAAATAAAAAAGAATATTGCAAACGGTCTCCCACCATCGGATCTAAATACTTTACAGAATTGGCTTAATATTGCATTAACCGATATACTTGGACTAGAGTATAGTGAAACCAACGAGACTGAAAGTAGCTTTAAAGAAAATATCAGTGAAGATTTACTTCACTTGTTAATTGATCTTAGGACCAAAGCCAGAATGGAAAGAAACTTTGAACTATCAGACATAATTCGGAATAGGCTTAAAGAACTCGATATTGAACTAGAGGATAGTAAAGAAGGAACTCGGTACACTTTGCCCAAATGAATTTGCCAAAATGAAATTGTTCCAACAAGTCATCTCTGGCCTTTTGGTTGGGTTAGTACGCTTCTATCAACTAGCTATTTCTCCTTATCTGGGGCGTAGTTGCCGTTATTCTCCCACTTGTTCCCAATATACAATTGAGGCTTTAAAAGAGTGGGGACCTTGGAAGGGCAGTTGGCTTGGAATAAAGAGAATTTCGAGTTGCCATCCTTGGGGAGGACATGGATATGATCCTGTACCCCTATCAAAGAAAACAGAAAAATTAAATACACTATCAATAGATGAGAGTGAGTAAAATATATTGCACTCATTCACAATTAGATAATTTTTACATCTGAACATAGCTAACATGACCAATATTACGTTTAAACAAAGAATTTCGATCGAACAAGTAGAAGAAGCACACGATTTTACTCCAAAATTTGATCCTCAAGGTTTAATTCCAGTAGTAACTACAGACTACCTTTCAGGAGAATTACTCATGCATGGGTATATGAACGAAGAAGCCCTTAGAAAGACTATCGAATTAGGGGAGGCAGTGTACTACTCCAGAAGTAGAAAAACACTTTGGCACAAAGGCGCTACCTCAGGCTTAACCCAAGTAGTTAAAGAATTACGTATAGATGATGATCAAGATTGTGTTTGGCTCCGAGTAGAAGTTCAAGGAAATGGCGCAAGTTGCCATGTAGGTTATCGCTCTTGCTTTTATAGAAGCGTACCCACTAAAGATGAATTTACGCAAACGGATGGGCGGCTTGTGTACGAAGAGGATGAAAAAGTATTTGACCCCAAAGAAGTCTACGGTGACGCACCTAACCCCACCATTCTTTAACCTCTACCATTCTTTAACCTAAAACCAGAGCTAAGGTAGCATTAAGGCCGTAATTAGCACCATCCACTCTAAAATATAAGGAAGGGTATTAATGGGCTGCTAGCCAGTGATCCCCTATTCCCCACTCAACTTTTAAAGGAACGAGTAACTCAATTGCTTGTTCCATTTTTTCAACGATCGTTGTAGGGACCCAATCCTTCTCATCTTCGTGAAGTTCAAATATCAATTCATCATGTACTTGTAAGAGCATCCTACTTTTACAATTCTCCTCCCGCATCCATTGATCAATAGATAACATAGCCACCTTTATGATATCAGCAGCGGTCCCTTGTATTGGCATATTAATAGCTGCTCTTTCTGCAAATGCTCGTGCATTCCAATTTCCAGATTCTATATCCGGAAGATACCGTCTTCTACCCATGAGTGTTTTTACGTACCCATGCGCCTTTACAAATTCCTTAGCGGTTTCTATATATGCAGATATGTTAGGAAATCTCCCAAAATAAGCCTCTATCATCTCTTTCGCTTCGCCATTGGATATTCCAAGATTTTGGGCTAAACCGAAAGCACTTAATCCATAAGGAATCCCAAAATTGACTTCCTTTGCTTTTCTACGATGATCGGAGGTTACTTGATCAAGGCTATCTAATGAAAAAATTTCTTTAGCTGTACGAGCATGTATGTCTTCGCCACTCTTAAAAGCTTGAATCATATCTTGATCTTCAGAAATATGTGCAATAATGCGAAGCTCCACCTGTGAATAATCCGCAGAAAGTATCGTATACCCTTCTTCAGCTATGAACGCTTTTCTAATTTCACGACTTCGTGTAGTGCGTATAGGTATGTTCTGTAAATTTGGATTTGATGATGCTAACCGACCAGTTGCTGCGACACATTGATTATAATTGGTGTGTAGTCGATGGCTAATTGGTGAAAGCAAAGAAGGTAGTGCGTCGGCGTAGGTAGATTGCAATTTAGTTAAAGATCGGTACTCAAGTACCTGCTCTGGCACTTTGTGCACATGGGCTAGCTTAGATAATACCGTTTCATTGGTTGAATATTTTCCTGTTTTTGTTTTTTTACCTGCTGGTAAACCTAATTTATCGAATAGAATATTCCCTAATTGAGCGGGTGAGTTAAGATTAAACTCCTCCCCACATTGGTCAAAAATGGCCGACTTCAAGCGTAGCATATCTTCACTAAGAGCCGCTGAAAAGTCTTTAAGCAATTGTGTGTCCAAGGCAATCCCGGTAGCTTCCATACGAGCTAATACCCGGCTTAAAGGAAAATCTAAATTAAAAGCTACTTCATGTAACCCGTCTTTAACTAGTTTTTCAGAAAAAATAGTGTATAATCGAAACGTGATATCGGCATCTTCACACGCATAAGGCACCAGCGCCTCCATAGGAACGTCCGCCATTGTTAACTGCCCTTTACCCTTGCCAATAAGCTCCGCTATAGGAATGGGCTCGTAATGTAAATAGCGCAAAGAAAGCTCATCCATTTTTAAGCGTTGATCGGAATCAATTAAATAGGCCGCTATCATGGTGTCGAAGATATGGCCACCTAGTTCAATACCGTGTCGCTGCAACACCGTATAATCAAATTTATAATTATGCGCGATGACAAGAAGCTCAGAAGACCCTAATATTTGCTTTAATGCTAAATTCCATTCCGGATTATATGGTATATAAACGGCTTTATGTGATTCTTGAGTCATTGCTATACCCACTAAATTGGCCAATAATGGGTCCGCGCTATCGGTCTCTGTATCAACAACTATAGGTCGATTAAGGTCAATGGACTCTAAATAAGCTAATAGTTCTACTTCGTTATCAAGCAAACGATATTCAACCTCATTTGCATTGTAGGATGCCGCTTTTTTGCTCGCTGCAAAGAGATCTAAGTCCGTTTCAGTTGGTGAGTTTTCACTATTCGAAAGTGATGCTTTATTTTGACTCCCCGCCTCGTTGGAATTAGATTGCTCGTTACTTACCGATGTGTTAGAAGTTTTTTGGACATAAGATTGATCATCGCTTGAAGAGGCAGAACCTACCGCCGAAGTGTCACCTGAGGCAAATTCCTCATATTTTCGTGTCAAGCTTCTAAAACCCATCCTAGAAAAAAACACCGCTAAGTTAGACCAATCAGGGTCGGCCCTAACCAAATCAGTCCACGATTGTACTTCAGGCACATCCGTTTTTATGGTAACCATTTTTCGAGCATGACGAGCTTGATCAGCAAATTCAATTAAACTTTCTCTTTGCCTTTTTGCTGAAATAGTCGACGCTTGATCCAATAAATTGTCCAGCGATTCAAATTGCTCTATCAACTTTGGGGCCCCTTTTTTTCCAATCCCAGGCACTCCAGGAATATTATCGGATGCATCACCCAGAAGGGATAATACGTCTATAACTTGATTGGGATAGACTCCAAAATACTCCTTCACTCCGTCTTCATCGACACGATCAAAGCCCCCATTTTTGTTATTGGGCTTAAGCATGCACACATAATGATTAACCAGTTGCATGAAATCCTTATCAGGTGTAACTAAAAACACTTCAGCTTCACCAGCCTCTATTGAATAGGCAAGCGTTCCAATGATATCATCCGCTTCATATCCATCCTTCTCAATATTAGGAATATTCCAATACCCGAGCATTTCTTTGATGAGAGGGATACCTACTCGTAATTCCTCCGGTTGAGGTGGACGTTGCGCCTTATACCGCTCATCCCAATCGTGCCGGAATGTAGGAGCATGTGTATCCCATGCAACCGCAAGATGACTGGGCTCATATTCCTCAATTAATTTATCCACCGTATTAGCAAACCCCATAATAGATCCGGTGGATATACCTTCATTATTAACCAGATTAGCTCGTATAAATGCAAAGTGCGATCGGTAAGCCAAGGCCATACCGTCAATTAATAAGACTTTTTTATCTGCCATGAAATGGATTAGGACTGCTCGGTGAAATAGGCTACGATTGAATTCGTAGTAATATTGAAATGTTCATATAACTCCTCAAATGGGGCCGATTCTCCAAAGCTATCTATTCCTATGGCTTTACCTTCCAGACCGAGATATTTTTGCCAGCCAAAGGTCGACCCTGCTTCAATAGATACTCGTTTGGTCAAATCAGTTGGTAATACTGAATTCTTATATTCGATAGGTTGAGCATCAAATAGCTCCCAACTAGGCATACTCACTACCCGCACGCTCTTTCCTCTAGTGGCCAATTCAGCCTGTGCTTGCATAGCCAGCTGAACTTCTGATCCTGTAGCCATAATAACGCCCTCAGCTTTGCCATTTCCAGCCTCAGATAGCACATATCCCCCCTTGGCAACTAATGCGGCCGCATTTTCGGTATTCCTAGAATACGTAGGCACATTTTGGCGGGTTAACACCAAGACACTGGGGCCCGTTTTATGCTCTAAGGCTACTTTCCAGGCATGAGAGACCTCGTTAGCATCCGCCGGACGAAGTACTAAAACGTTGGGCATAGCACGTAAACTAGCTAGATGTTCCACGGGTTGATGGGTAGGCCCATCCTCTCCCAATCCGATACTATCATGCGTCATTACAAATATAGATGGTAGCTTCATTAAGGCAGCTAAACGTAGAGCTGGTCGTAAATAATCCGTAAATACAAAAAATGTTGCTCCAAATGCATGTAACCCACCATGTAACATCATCCCATTGACTGCGGCTGCCATTCCAAATTCACGAACTCCAAAATGTATCGTTCGCCCTTTGTGATTGTATTGGGTAAATGAACCTGAGCCTACAATATCGGTCTTTGTACTTGGACCTAAATCGGCTGAACCACCTATTAAATTGGGGATGGTATCTTTGAGTGCGTTAATCACCTTTCCTGAACTAGCTCGAGTAGCCATTCCCTTAGGATCAGACTCAAATACAGGTAATACATCCGCTAAATCTTGAAGATATGTTTGGTTTGTCCAAGCCATAAATTTAGCGTGTAAGTCTGGATCATCCTTTTCTAATTTAGTCAATTTTTTGTTCCAATCCGCTTCTAGTGCTGTTCCTAACTCAGCTCTTGCCTGAAACGTATCATACACTTGCTGCTCGACATGGAAATGGGAATCTGGATCCAACCCGTATCCTATCTTGGTTATTCGAATTTCTTCTTCACCAAGTGGGGCGCCGTGAGAGGATTCTTTACCCTCTTTGTTCGGAGAACCGTAGCCAATTTTAGACGTACAAATAATTAATGAAGGTTGTTCGGTATTAGCCTTGGCTTGTGAAATTGCCTGTTCAATTTGATCATGGTCATGACCATTTACTTTAATAACTTGCCAGTTATACGCTAAAAAGCGTTCAACTACATCCTCAGTGAATGCCAGGTCGGTTTCACCTTCAATGGATATGGAGTTAGAATCATATAAATAGATTAATTTTTCTAAGGCTAAATGACCAGCCAAAGATGCAGCCTCATGTGATACCCCTTCCATTAAATCACCGTCACTAACTATTGCATAGGTATAGTGATCAATCAACTTCTGAGAATTTGTATTAAATTGCGCAGCTAAATGTCGCTCTGCCATAGCCATTCCAACACCAGTAGCGAAACCCTGCCCCAAAGGCCCAGTAGTCATTTCAACTCCAGGGGTCATTCCAAACTCAGGATGCCCTGGAGTTTTAGACCCCATTTGTCGAAAATTTTTAAGTTCGTCTAAGCTCAATTCATAACCAGAAAGATGTAACAGACTATAGAGTAACATAGATCCGTGACCAGCTGAAAGTATAAATCTATCGCGATCGAACCATTGCGGATTTTTTGGATTGTGCTTTAAAAATTTAGTCCATAGAACTGTAGCCACATCCGCCATTCCCATTGGCATTCCTGGGTGTCCTGAGTTCGCCTTCTGGACGGCATCCATAGATAGAGTACGGATGGTATGAGCACATAGTAAATCATTCACATTATTCATAAGAGAGCGTAGCTAGTAGTTTTAATTAGTAAAAAATGATAAAAAGTGGAATAAACTCAAAAATATCAACTCTGGTAGAGTTAGAACAATTGGCCACAAGTTAGTTAATGTGAGAATGAGTTTAAATAAAAAAAGCCCCGCTTTTAACGGGGCTTTAAATAACTTAAAACTTAGGTTTTATGGGCGTGTACTTTCGCACTTAAGTTCGAATTCCATCTTGTATTCTGAGGGCTGTTTGAAAGATCCATAACTCGCACTCTCATAGGCTGAGCATGCTTCTCCCTTATTACTCAGCATTTGATTCGCCAGACCTAATTCAAAAAAGATTTTAGCTTTATCCGTATTTCCACCAGTCTCAAGATCTAATGCTTGCGCGGAGTACCTAACTGCGTCGTTGTAACGGGTTAGTTTGTTAGAAGCCTCTGCCAATCGATAGTAACTGTCTGCTGATTCTGAAAAATAATCTAACGAGGATTGCAATAACATAATAGCTTGAGTTGGATTACCTGCTTCAATGGCCTTAGCACCTCTAAATAATAAATCACCATGAGCAGATTGATTAGCCAGACGCTCTACTTCTGTATCGTTAATGCGAATAGCAGTAGCTATCGCTTGATCGTACCAACTCATGATACCGTCCACATCTTCAGGACTGTTTTTCTTGTGTACTAATGCCTTCTGGTAATATGCTTTTGCATAGTTCGGATTAATCCTAATCGCCTCATCTAAGGCTACTTCGGATTCCACAAACATCTCACGCTTAAATAACATGATCCCTTTTTGGTAATTTAACTGAGCCAAGACACTGGTAGATTTGCGCTGAACATCTGTGTCCCCAGAGCTGACACCAATTTCCTCGGATTGGATAAATAGAGCAATAGCGGCATCTAATTTTTCCAAACTAGGACCACCTCTAAACTCATTAAACGCATCTACCGCTATGGTGAAATACAGCTTGGGAATTTGTTTTTCAGAACGGTTTTTGATGTCCTCACCTTCTTCACCTAATTGAGAAGCAATTTCAATGGCTTCCGTATACTTGTCAATGGCTGCTGAATAGTCTTTGCCTTGAGCCAATTCCCTGGCTTCATTGTAAGCCGTGATGGCTGCGGTTTGATCTTGTGCTACTAGTGTTACGCTAGCAATTAGTACAATACTTAAAAAAGAAAAGAGAGATTTCATAGTCATGATGTGGAGTGTTTCAATTCTATTTCTAGACAAACTTAAAGTTACACAATTTATTCAATTAAGGAAAAATAGATGTCAATGGTTCCCTGTTTCATTGACAAAGTAGATACCAAACAAAAATCTAACGCTATTTATTGTTGTACTAAACCAAGAAATCTTTAAAAGTAAAAATTGGGCATCGGTTCTTCGCTTTCATACATTGCACGTATTTTAGCAACTCCATCTTCGATAGAGTCTGTCAAAAAGAACAGTTCTCTATCTTTCTCAGAAATGGTACCGTGAGTGATCATCGTTTCTTCAATCCAAGAAACTAATCCACTCCAGTAGTCTACGCCAATCAAAATAATGGGTATGATTGACACTTTTTGTGTTTGAACCAACGTTAGGCTTTCGAATAGTTCATCCATGGTTCCAAAACCTCCCGGAAATACAATTAATGCCTGAGAGTACTTAATGAACATGACTTTTCTGACGAAGAAATAATCGAAATTTAGAGCAAACTCTTTTTGTACGTACTGGTTTATCCCCTGTTCGTGGGGCAATTCAATTCCAAGCCCAACTGATTTTCCGCCACTTTCCTGTGCCCCTTTATTAGCTGCTTCCATTATCCCTGGCCCTGCACCTGTGATGACACCGAAGCCCATTTTGGTCAATAGCTTAGCACATTCGGAAGCCTTTTCATAGTATGGGTCATCAACAGCAGTCCTAGCGGAACCAAAAATACTAACACAGGGACCAATTCTAAACAGGGTATCGTATCCATCAACCAGTTCACCCATTATTTTAAAGATACTCCAAACCTCGCGATCGTATCCGTTTTTGTATGAATTGGGAATTAATAACGGCTTTTGTTCTTCCATGCGAAAAAAATGTTTAGTTTATACTTATTGGTCTTTTGATGTCTACTCAATTAATGGTTTAATGGCATAATAAACGCATTATACATCTACCGTTATTTAAAATCGAGTTGAAATCCGAACATCGGAACAGCCTTTCCAGTAGGGTTGGTCTCAATTCCAAACCCACTATCTTGGAGATGGTACACATCAAATGATGGGCGTAGACTTAAATCATCCGAAACATCAAAAGTTGATAAATGCGCATACACATAGGCATCTACAGCATTTAACGCGTATGCCAATCCTATGGTTACATACATAAAATCTCTTCGATTGCGCAAAAAGTTACGGTTGCTTTTCAATTGGCTTGTATTCGCCCCGATTAGCCTCTCAGGAGTCGGACCAAATCGAAAATCATCATTATCGGTAACCGCATTATAGTAGGCGGCTTGGTAATCATGATACTGTTTGGTCAAGAACACACTATAGTAGCTTAACCCACCAATTAGACCATAAATTAAGGGGATTTTCCAACTTTGATCGTTATGATATTGACCTAGCCCGGGGAGGATTAGCGACTTTCGCAGTATTTCTTTTGGATAGGAAAGTCTGTCAATTTGTTTGTCTGTAATTGCTAGAATGGTAGAGTTTGGGCGCACAGTATCTACCGTACTTGCTGTATTTTCAAGAGATATTGGTAGCGGATCTAAGGTGTCAGATAAAACAGATAAAATTGCCCTTGAATGTGATGAAAGATAAAATATTTGCTGCCCATCATTAGCCCTACTAAACTGCCCTAATGTCACTTCATGATAAAGTAATAGCCAAAATAAGCAACCCAAGCCAATTCTTGCCAACAAAAAAAGCCTAACGTTACCCATTTGTCTACTATTCTGAGGATGAAAGGAGTACTAATATTCGTTCTAAATCGTCATCAGTAAAGTATTTTATGCGAATTTCCCCACCTTCTGAGAAGGTTTTCATCTGCACTTTTGTGCCAAGCGCACTTCGTAATTTTGATTCTATATCTCTGATAACGGCACTATTTTTTGTTTCCGTTTTTCCTGAAGGCTTCATCGTTTCTGAGTTGGGTTGAACTCCAGAAGTGTTTGCTTTGACTCGAATATGATCTTCTAGTCGACGAACTGACCACTGTTCTCGGATTACCTTGTCAAGTATGGAATGTTGTTCTTCGGTTGAATCAACTCCGAGTAAGGCTCGTGCATGTCCTCCACTAATTCTATTAGCAGCTAAAGCTAGCTGAATGAAGTCGGGTAAATTCAACAACCGAAGCATATTTGTGACCGTTGTCCGATTTTTACCAACTTTATTTGCCACCTCAGATTGGGTATAATTAAATTCTTCGAGCAGTCGTTGATACGCAACCGCTACCTCGAGTGGGTTTAAGTCCTCGCGCTGGATGTTTTCAATAAGAGCATAGGCCATACTTTGTTCATCATCAGCATGTCGTACATAGGCGGGGATGCTAGAGGCTCCTGATAACTTAGAAGCTCTGAGCCGCCGCTCACCACTTATCAACTCATAACGTTTATCACCTAAATATCGAACGGTAATTGGCTGTATTAGTCCATGTTGTTGGATAGATTCAGCTAATTCTTCTAGTCGTTCTTGGTCAAACTCTTTTCTTGGCTGGAAGGGATTCGCACGGATGTGGTCAGGTTCAAGAAATAGTACTACATCTACCTGACCATGTTGAGCTTCTGTATTGGAGGTAAATTCTTCACTTTTGGATGGCTCGCTATCCGTAAATTGTCTAGAATTTCGCTCATCCGCAGTTTGCTTTAGGTTTTCTTGCTTATCAGATTCCGTTAAGATTGGATTTTTCTTAGTATGCTGATCTTCCATATCTGGAAAAAAAGCTCCAAGTCCCCTTCCCAGTACTTTCTTATTCGCCATGTCCTTTTATTTAGTTAATACAGGACTATTCTTAAATAGTTTTCTGTTCCTCTTTATAATCTCCCCTGCTAAAGCTAGATAATTTTTTGCCCCCACAGAAGTTGAATCATACAGTAGAGCGGGCTTACCAAAAGAAGGAGCTTCTGCCAAGCGGACATTCCTCGCAATGACGGTCTTAAATACCCGATCATCAAAATATCGCTTCACTTCATCTGCCACCTGGTTAGATAATCTTGTTCTGGTGTCGTACATAGTCAATACCACTCCTTCAATATCCAAACTAGGATTTAAGTGTTGACGCACAATTTTAATGGTGTTGAGAAGTTGTCCTAAACCTTCTAATGCAAAATATTCACATTGTACGGGGATAACGATGGAATCAGACGCGGTTAATGCATTAATGGTCAAAAGTCCTAAGGAAGGAGGGCAATCTATAATGATGAAATCATACTTATCCCGTAACTCAGAAATGGCCTTTGTTAAGATTCGTTCACGTTGTTCGCGATCGATCATTTCTATTTCTGCTCCCACTAAATTGATGTGGGCTGGCACTAGGTCTAAAAAGTCTAATTCTGTTTGTCGGATGGTATCGCTAATTTCAGCACTACCTATCATGACTTCATAAATAGAGTTAGTCACCGTCGAGGTATCAATCCCTAACCCACTAGTGGTATTGCTCTGTGGATCAATATCTATAATTAAGGTAGGATGTTCAATAGCCGCTAAACTGGCAGCTAAATTTATGGATGAGGTGGTTTTACCTACCCCTCCTTTTTGATTTGCAATAGAAATTACTTTACCCATTGACGACTTAAACCATTAAAACTTTGAAATAAAATTCAATATAAAAGTACCTCTGAACCGAACCAAAAATACTTATTAACAGTGGGGCCGTAAGTTATCCACATTGTGGCTTAATGAAGGTAAAAATGATGATTAAGGGGTATTTCCCGTTAGTAAAATTTTTCTACTTTGACCGGTATAGCCTGTTTTATCATTTACAAGTCGTAATTTGCTGTTTTGTTGACTAGTTGAATTTATTTCAGAGGATTGGCTAAGATTAAAGTCTGTAGTACCAGCAAACCGAATTATATGATTGTGGTCAACCCAAGGGGTAATCTCATTAGCTGTTTCATTTGCATCATTTCCAATACCTGACTCTTTAGCCGTCGTTAATGGTGCATTTGATTGTTGAACCTCATTTGGTGTATTCAAGGAACCCGTATTTTCTGGTTGGTTTGTCGGCATCCAAGTGTTCCAAGCAATTATTGCTGTTGCCATAACTAAAAAGCTAGCAGCTACTTTAAAACCGTGTAGAGGAATCCAATTCCACCTTTTACTTGATGCGTTTATAGATGCTTCAGCTTTTGCCAATATAGCCTCTTTTACACGTTCTGGGCTTTCAAACGAGGGGTATGCATTGGTTTTCTCCCACGTTTTTTTCAGACTTTCTACTTCGATAAGTAAATCTTGATTCAACCGAATTCTTTTTTCAAATGAAATTTTTTCAGACGGGTCCATCTCATCCATTAAGAACCGAATAATCTCTGCTTGATTAACTTGCATGGTTTTTTTCTGATTGTTGTTCTTCTTCAAAATATTTTCTCAGATTTGTGAGTGCATATCTCATACGCCCTAAAGCTGTGTTAATTGAAACACCGGTTATTTCAGCTATCTCTTTAAACGATAATTCTTCGTAGTGACGTAACATAACTACGGCTCTTTGTTCTTCTGGTAATCTACTTATATGCTTATACATTCGTTTTTTATCCTCATGCTGAATGTATACTTGTGACGCATCCAAAGCTCCTTCATCGGCAACTCTGTGGAAGAAATCTGTATTTTCTTCCCCATCACTACTATTTGAAATATGCACGAACTTTTTGGCCCTTCTCAAATAATCAATAGTTGCATTATGGGCTATGCGCATAACCCAAGCAATCCATTTGCCTTCTTCGTTATAGTTTTTTTCCATTTTCATAATCACCTTAGTGAAGGTATCCTGAAAAAGATCACTCGCCGTTTCAGTGTTAAGTACCATACTGTAGATATAGGAGTAAATTTTAGACTCATATCTGTTAAAGAGAGTTTTAAACGCCTCCATATCATGCTCACGGCGATACAAATAGACCAACTCTTTATCTGATAAAGAGGAGCGATTAGGGGTGGATTGGGTGGATTTATGTATGTTCATACATTTAAAATGATACGATTCGGTACAAAATAGTATCACATGTGCATGTGAGATCACTAATGGTCATTATTGCTAGTGAAATATTCAAGTACTTTATTAGCCTTCGTAGTTCCAATTTCTCGAGCTAACGTATGAGCCTCTAGTTTTCGTATGTTAGAAATTGAACCGTATTTTTTTAAAAGTTGTTTTGCTGTTTTTTCACCTACTCCATTAATATTAGTTAACTCACTTCCTATGGTGTTGTTGCTCCTTACGTTACGGTGAAAGGTTATGGCAAATCGATGCGCTTCGTCCCTAACCTGTTGCAAAAGTTTAAGTGCTGGGGACGTTTTTGGGATCATTATAGCATCTTTCTGACCAGGTATAAATACCTCCTCTAACCTTTTTGCCAGACCAATTATCTCGCATTCACCATAAAACCCTATTTCTTTTAACGCCTTTACCGCTGCACTCAATTGGCCCTTCCCTCCATCTACCACAATTAAATCGGGGATGTGCTCTCCATTTTTTTGTACGCTCGTATATTGCCTTGTTAAGATTTCCGCCATAGATGCAAAATCATCCGGTCCAATAACTGTTTTGATATGGAAATGTTTGTATTGAGTTTTTCTTGGTTTAGCATCTACAAAAGACACCATAGAGGCGACTGGGTATGCCCCTTGAAAATTGGAATTATCAAAACAGTGAATGGTGCGCGGCAATCGGCTGAGACTTAAAAAATGATGCAAATCTGAAATAGCAGCAGGAATTCGGTTCCTTTCTCTCTTTTCCAACGCTAATGCACGATCATTAAGATGTAATTTTGCGTTGGTAACCGCCATCTTGATTAGTTTAGCTTTGTCTCCACGCTCAGGAATTTTAAACGGTACTTTTTTAGATTTATGCTCATGTAAATACCCGTGTAGTACTTCTTCATCAACTAAATCATGGCTCAAATATACTTCGTCAGGTAAGGTTATATGATGATCAGAGGTGTAATAGTCTTCAATGAAACTTTGGAGTAATTCCGAATGAGAGTATCCTTGGGCAGGTTTTATGAAACGATGGAATTTACCTATTAATTTACCCTCGCGGATTTTCAAAAGCACCCCACATGCTTCATTAATTTCGTTGTTTTTTTCTACCACAAATAAATCTCTGTCTTGCTCAGTCTCCGTCACCATTTTCATTCGCTCACTATACCTAGTAACAGCCTGTAAACTATCACGTAAGTACGCTGCTTGCTCAAATGCCATAGCTTGAGCTGCTATTTCCATTTCTTCTTTAAGTTCTCGAATAAGTAAACTGGTTTTACCGTTAATCAGCTTTGTGACCTTTTCGATGGTAGCTTGATATGTTAGTAGAGACCATTGAGCTGAACAGCTACCAAGGTAATCATCAAAACAGCTGTGCCATTTAGGCGTATTTTTTGTTTTGTCAAGGGTTTTGATGGATACGGCACAGGTGCATAAACCAAAAGCTTTTCGGATGACTTCAAGCATTCTCTTCATCCCGTTAACGCTATCGTATGGCCCATAATACAGGCTGCCATCTTTAATCACCGTTCTTGTGGGAAATACTCTTGGACGATCCTCATTGGTAATACATATATAGGGATAGGTTTTATCATCCCGTAGAAGCACATTGTATCGTGGCTGATTTTGCTTTATTAAATTATTTTCCAGGATTAATGCTTCCGCTTCTGAATCGGTAACAATAACTTCTAAATCGGTGATTTTCCGAACCATGGTCTGAATTCGACCAGATTGTATGCTACGCTCCTGAAAGTACGAACGTACTCTATTTCTTAGCTTCTTAGCTTTACCCACGTAAAGTACACTACCTTTCGCATCCCTATATATATAGACGCCCGGTTCTAGGGGAAGATTAGCAATTTTTTCTTTTATGGTATTGGATTCCATAGTGGGAACTTAAGGAATTTGTTCTATTTTCGAGCTAATCTCTTACTATCTTTACCAATATTTTGAAGCAAGCAAGTATTCCATGATTTCAAAAAAGCAACACGGGTTAATGTATTCGGTGCAACAACCTGCTAAGAAGCCTGTTGTACGATGGTTTATTGCCTTTTTAGTATCCATTCAATTTTCCCTAATCTGGCCTATTTATCCTTTAGTTGGATACATCGAGCCTATCATGCTTGGAATGCCTTTTTCGATTGTTTGGGTCTTGTTTTGCCTTTTGCTCAGCTTTTCTGGGCTACTGACTTACTTTCTGTGGGAAGAGCATGGTCAGAAACAGCAAGGTCATGATGTACTAGGTAAGGTTGAGAAAAGTAAATTATTGCCAAAAGATATGTCACCTAATGAATCCTTTTCAGAAAGGGTGAAATCATGAGTGATACCTGGATTATAGTGGGAATATCTATAAGCTACCTTCTTCTTAGCTTAGTAATGGGTATCGTTCCTGGTTTGAAAGTGAGTAAGAGTTCAGAAGGCTATGTTGCGGGTGACCGTTCTATGAATCTACTACTCCTTTATTTTGTGTTAGGTGCTTCCATATTTTCTTCTTTTGCATTTTTGGGTGGACCAGGTTGGGCCTACTCTAGAGGAGTTGCTGCACTTTATATTATTGCTTACGGAACTTTAGGAATGGTTCCTCTCTATTTTTTTGGACCAAGAGCTCGCAGGATGGGTGTTAAGTATGGGTATCTAACCCAAGCGGAACTACTTTCTGAACGCTATCAGAGTCCATTTCTATCTGTACTTTTAGCCATTTTAACGGTAGTAGTACTTATCCCCTACTTAACCCTTCAGATGAAAGGAGCTGGACTAGTACTCAATACTATAAGTGATGGTGCAATACCGTACTGGCTAGGCGCCGCAATGGCCTATGGGGTAGTCCTATTGTATGTTTTTTTTAGTGGTGTTATGGGAGTTGGCTGGACTAATACCTTCCAAGGTATTTTCATGTTAAGTATTGCTTGGTTTCTAGGTTTATACTTACCCAAAGAACTGCACGGTGGAATTGGGCCTATGTTTCAAGCAATTCAACAAGAGGGATTAGGCAATATGTTACAAGCTCCAGGATTACAGAGTGACGGAAGCTCATGGTCTTGGGCTGGATTTAGCTCTGCAGTTATGATATCGGCTATTGGATTTTCAATGTGGCCGCATTTTTTTATGAAAACATTTGCAGCGAAAGATGACCGAACAATGAAACTTACCGTTGTTTTGTACCCCACCTTCCAGCTATTCCTATTACCCATTTTATTCATAGGTTTTTCAGCTATCCTTAGCTTTCCAGGTATAGAACCAGCAGACACTATTTTACCCTATGTACTCAGAAACATGGAACTCCCAGTTGTATTAGTTGGCTTAGTATGTGCGGGGACCCTAGCTGCCTCAATGAGTTCAGGAGATGCAATACTGCATGCGGCAGGTGCTGTTTTTGTGAGAGATGGACTGCGTAAATTTCCACAACTTAGGACAGCGATGGACCAAAAGAATGTAGAACGAAAGGTAATACAATGGAGCATATTACTTATAAGTATCTTGGCATATTATTTTGCGGTTATCTCTTCTACCGATATAGTGAGTTTATTGTTAGGAGCTTATGGTGGCGTTGCTCAACTTTTCCCATTGGTTTTTGCCATGTTTTATTGGCCATCTGCTACACGATTAGGAGCACTTACAGCACTAATAACTGGTATATTTGTTACACTTGTTTTTCTTTTCTGGCCTGAGTTGAAGCCTTGGGATATTCATGAAGGTATTTATGGACTCATTGCTAACATTTTCAGCTTAATAACGATAAGCTTGCTAACTCAAAAAACAGATTCTAGCATTGTTGAGAAATTTACCCATGCCTAATCCATACATTATTTTATGAAGCCAAAACGACCTGTTCCGTCCAAATACAAACGTACCAGTAAAAAATGGACAGGCACCACACCGAGTATTGAAATCGTTTATGAAGACAATCATTTACTGGTCATAGACAAGCCAGCAGGGTTACTATCGCAAGCTGACAAAACCAAAAATGTCGATCTAACCGAATTATGTAAACGCTATTTGAAAAAAGCCTACAACAAACCAGGTAATGTATATTTAGGCTTAACTCACCGTCTTGACCAGCCTGTAAGCGGGCTAATGGTTCTCACCAAAACATCTAAGGCCGCTTCGCGTATTTCCCAGCTTATCCGTGAACATCAACTTAAAAAAACCTATTGGGCTATTGTGCATGGACGAACTCCATTGGAAGCCACCTATGAACATTTTCTTAAAAAAGATTCAAAAACCAATAAAACCAAAGCTTTTAGTTCTAAAAAATCTGGTGCGAAACCTGCTATTTTAAGTTACACTACCCTAAAACAAAGTGCCCATTATAGTCTTATCGAAATCGATTTAGTGACAGGGAAACCGCATCAAATTCGAGTTCAGCTAAGTAAAATGGGCTTTCCACTCTGGGGCGACTATAAATATGGGGAAGAGGAAACCGGCCCTGGTAAATCACTTGCACTCAGGGCTTATGCTTTAGCCTTTGAACATCCAGTAAAAAAAGAATTAATGAATATAAACGCTGATATACCTCGTCAACAACCTTGGAATTTGTTTGACTATTGAATCGAAGCAAAGATTGAGATAACGCCTCGCTTTATGTTTATTCCCTCTAAAACCGCGTTCAATGTGTATTCGAAGTTCACTACACTTAGAAAACACCCTTCAATTGCTCCACTCTTTCCACCCATCATTCATTCCTACTACGATCAAACTGAAGTTAAATTGAATCGACTTGGTCGCTTAATTTCACCACAATTCAAAAGGAAAAAGGTTGCCGCATGTGAGTTTCAAGATAATAAAGCCTTTAAGAATCCATGGAATGCAACCTGGATTTCCAA
>CALKOA010000021.1 GCA_938091655.1 uncultured Balneolaceae bacterium
ATCAACCATAAATTGCAACATGAATGAAAAGCTAAAAAATAATACCACTACAACAGCTGCCATTTTGGGTATATAACTTAAAGTCATTTCTTGAATTGACGTAGCAGCTTGAAATACTGCCACCATAAGACCTAAAACTAATGCAGCTAGCATTGCTGGGGAAGTCAATATAACAACCGCTTGAAGCATTTCTTGTACCCAGTAAAGCGAAGTTTCAATGTTCATAATCTGCTAGTTAAAACTCTCAATTAATGATTGCACCAATAGATACCAACCATCTACTAGTACAAAAACTAGTATTTTGAATGGCAGTGAAACCATAACTGGCGGCAAAAACATAATTCCTACGGATAGTAATATTGATGCAACTACTAAATCGATTATCATAAATGGTAGATAGATCATAAATCCTATTTGGAAAGCAATGGTAAGTTCGCTTATTGTATATGCTGGAACTACAACAAAAATTGGTAGTTCATTGATAGCATCAACACTAGATATACCCGCCATATCCATGAAATATAATAAATTATCCTCATCTGTTTGCTTAATCATAAATTCTTTGATTGGGACTGAAGCTGCAGCTAATGCTTCAATTTGATTCATTTCTTCTTGGACATAAGGTTGATAAGCCTCTTCATTTATTTGATCAATTGTTGGCTTCATTATGAAAATAGTAAGAAACAAGGCTAGACCAATCAATACTTGGTTTGGCGGGGATTGCTGAGTTCCAAGCCCCATTCTTAAAAAGAAAAAAACGATCACTATCCTGGTAAAGCTAGTCATCATTGTAATTATTGCCGTACCAAAAGATAATATGGTAATCAGTAATAAAGCTTGGATTGCAAGCGCCAGTTCATCATCATCTGAATCATCTTGATTTCCAATTTGTATACCAATTGGGGGTATTTGGGCAAAGATGGGTGTTTGAAATTGAACTAAAGTCTGCGAAAATTTCATACCCAATAAGGGTGCATCAAAACCATGAGTGGTTGATGGGCTAGTTAAAAAAAATACTAGGATTAGATAAGGTATTTTTAATGAATTTAATTTCATCGATTAATTTTATACATAAGCGATTTATGCCAGAAATTATTATTCAAAACTCACAGTTTTATCATTACTTAGCCAATCACTTTTTTGAAACTTACCTAACATATTCATATTGGATTGACTCGCTGAAAGAATCCAAACTTCATTGTTGACTTCCATAACTATAATTCTAGAATTCTCATCAATGTCTAGTCTCTCTATAATCTTCATATTTTTAGACGAGACCTCATCAGAAATCAGCGATGTTTTCTTTAAAGATAGCCAGTAGACATATACCAATGAACTTACTAAACCAATAAATGTTATGTATACTCCAAGGTTTGATCGTGTTTCTTCGGAATCACCACTTGTCTCGACATTACTATCCATACTTAATACTAATAGCAACCAGATTACCATGACTCCAATACCAAAAAATGAGATATACCTCAAATACTTCCCAGATTTGGTTGTAGATTTAAAAGTATTAGGTTGGATATTACTCATTAATGATTTTTAAGATTAGTAGAAATTAGTTTAGAGATTCTAACCCCAAAATGTTCACCTATCACCACAACTTCTCCCTTAGCAATATTTAGTCCATTGACCAATACATTAATTTGTTCACCTGCCAAATTTTCTAGTTCTACAACTGATCCCTTGGACAAGTTTAAAACATCACCTAATGGCATAGTGATACGGCCTAATTCTACTGATACCTCAACATTAACATCCTTGAGCATATCAAGATTATTTGATGAATCAAGATTTGTTTTTTCTACATCATCAAATTCATGAAATTCAACTTTTTCAGCTTTAGTATCCTGATCTGAAGTTTCATTTTCCTCTTCTTTAGGTACCTGATCTGCAGATTCATCTATTGTTGATTCTGTTTCAGACTCAGTATCTCCTAGTACATTTTCATCTTCAAGTTCTTCTTCGTTCATAATATTAAATAGTTTGTTTTGTAATTGTTTCTTTTACAATCTCTACGAGTTTAACTGATCTATGACCGTCACTTTGGCCTGGGTAAGCTTTAAATTTAATTTTGTCTTCAGCTAAAATATTTAATGGTTGACTGATTTTTTGTTTTAATGGTAAAACATCACCTTCTTGTATATGATTCAAGTCATCAATTCCCATATTAATTCGACCTAATAACACTTTTAATGTAAGTGGCATATTTTTTATTGTTGCTTCAAAAGATTTAACCTCTCTATCGTCTAGAGTAGTAACAACAAATGATTGACTTTGGTTAAAGTTATCACTCACTACTTCTTTTAGAAAGGTAGAAGTATATCCAACTTGAATTATTTCTTTCACTTCACCAAAACTTAACTCAAATTCAACGACAACAAGTTTGTCAGCTTTTTTAAGTGCTAATAGCTCATAATCTTTTTCAAAAATTGAACTTTTCAGAGACATAGATATAATAGGTTCCCATGCCTTAAAAATTTGGGTTAATACTCCTTTTGAAAGTCTAGATAAAATTTTTTGCTCAATGGCAGTCAAATCAATTCTATCAGGCTTAATATCTCCAGTACCACCACTCTCCTTAATTATGTATTTGTGGCAATAATCTGTTGGAAACATAACAAATAGTGCCCCTTCGGACTCGTTTAATAGATTTTGAGAGACTGTTAACGAGTCATTTAATGTCTCTATGAATTGATCACTGGTATACTCATTTACTTTATTTATTGCACAATCAACAGCTATCTTAGAAAGGTTGCCAAAAAATTGACTTAAAGACCTTGCTAGCTCTCGACTATTTTCACTAACAATTCTCATGTATTCTTTCCCAAATACAATTTTGGGATGCTGAAAATCATAATTCAGGATAGATTTATCAGAATTTGATTGTTCTTTTTTTATGCTATCTGCTTCCATATCATCAATTAATCAACTTTACTTAAGTTATTGCATAATAAATTGTACGAAATATAATTCGTAAACCAAATTATTACCTGTTGTTGCTTTTGTATATTCATTGATCTGTTGTGCTAATTCTTTTTTGAAAAGTTCTCTATTTTTTACTTCAGATAATTCTTCTACTGTTTTAGTTGCAAAATATTCACCTGTTAAACTGGTCAACTTTGGATTCATCTTTTCAAATTCTGATGAAAAATCTAATAAAGGATTTAAAGCAACTTCCACCATCAAAAACCTATTTGCACCGCTTCCTTTTGGATTTACAACGGTCTTTAACATAAGTAAATCATATTCAGCTTCTGGTTGATCTACTGTTTTCACGCTTTCGGCTGGTTTTTTTAGATTTCGAAACTTATATATTCCTGGGTATAAACTATTTACTAAAAAATATGCCACAATTAAGAATACTAAAGCAGTAGTACCATATATACCAAACTCAATTAATTTTGATTTGGTGCCTCCACTTTCTACTTCTGAAACTTCTTCTATATCTTCGATTTTTGCCATCTATGACTCAACCTCAAACATTTCTTCAATTACATATCTTTCTACCATACTCCATTCCTTTCTTATGTAAATCTCTACTCTTCTGTTTTGGAGTCTACCTTCTGCAGTTATATTTGTAGCAACAGGTTTATTTTCACCATAACTACTAGCCTTAAAGTCTTCTGATGGCATATCAGAAGACTTTACTAAATATTGAACTACGGTAACTGCCCTTGCAGCACCTAAGTGCCAATTAGAATTAAATTTTTCACTATAGATCGGTACACTATCTGTATGACCCTGTACCTCGACTAAGGATTGCTCTGCTCTAATCACTTTTGCTACAGAATTCAATACCAACTCAGCAAGTGGTAATAAAACATCTGACCCACTATTAAACGTTAAAGAGTCATTAAGTGTGATTAATACTTTATCAGGATGTTGAAACTCTAGATCCATTTGTTCAGTAACATTGGCTTCTTTCACAACATCAGCAAGTTCTTGCCATGCCGCCCTAGTCTGTTCAATATAGTCAACTATACGTTCAGGTGTTGGTGTTTCACTGTTTGACTGAGGCGACTTATTTGCAGCCTCAAGCAGTCCCGTTTGCTCTTCAAACAAATCAATTATTGTATCATATGTTACTGTAGTTACCCCAGGCGATAATATCCATAGTACTAGGAAAAATGACATAAGAAGCGTCACCATGTCCGAGTAGGTGACTAACCAACTTGCACTTTTTTCTTTAGATTTTCCCATTCTGTATTTTCTAATCCTGTTGATTCTTTCCAAATTGAATACAATTTAGCATCTCTATCCTTCATGTTTTTTAACTCTTGATGATGCTTCAGATATTCAACTCTTTCACCAGCGTCAATATAGGTTAACAACCGTTCCTCAAGCACTCTAGGATTGTCTTTATTCACCATTGATAAAATTGCATCTTTGTACATTTTATTCCTTCTTTCTACCAAAGCACCTAAAAATTCACATTTACCTGCTAATGGCGAGGCTATTACATTTGCAATTATTGATCCCCACAAAGTGGTCAGTAAAGCAATCTTAACACCTGCAATAATTAATGGGACATCACCTGTCATAGCATTGGCAAGACACAATACCATACCAACAACAGTACCTATCATACCGAAACCTGGTGCATAGTCTTTAATTCCATTTAATACATCTACGCATAAATCATATTTATAGTTCAAATTAGTTATCTCGTCATCAAGAATTTTTTCTAATATATCAGGATCATAACCATCCACAGCCATTCGCATTCCCGTTTGCATGTAATCACTGTACATGTGATCAACATCTTCATCTAAGGCTAACAAACCATTCGACCTGACTCTCCTAGCAAATAATGTTAACATTTCAAGTTCTGTCCTTAGATCCATATTAACATATTGCATTAATTTACCTACTTGCTGGAAAGCTAACTTAACTTTGCTTGCGCTAAAATGCATTATAGTTGCAGCAAAACATCCTCCCACTACAATAATTAGTGATAAAGGGTCAAAGAATTCTATGATAAACATTCCTGCAGGATCTAAAAAACCAAGAAAGCCTTTATAGGGATCAGTAAATGTTAGTAATATCAATAAGACAATGAAAATAAGTGAAATTACATAACCTTTATCTTTTAACATTTAGCTCACAACTAATTAGTCGATTTATATTTTTTTTGATATTAATTTAGATAAAAAAAATAAAACACCTTACTTATTAAGTAAGATGTTTAACTATTTTAATATAGTGAATTAATATACTTACTTACGTAATTATATTATTAACGTTTCAAATTTACTGCCTCAACTAACATTTCATCAGATGTTGTAATTACTCGAGCATTTGACTGATATGCTCTTTGAGAGGTTATCATTTCAGTGAACTCTCGGGCCAAATCAACATTAGAAGTTTCTAAAAACCCTGATGCAACGGATGAACCCATTTCACTTGCAAACCCAGTAATTATTTCACCAGCTGCTGAAGATGCTTTGAATAGCCCACCTGTAACTTGCTCTAAACCATTCACATTTTGAACATCAGCTAATGCAAGAAAAGCAAGTGGTACAGTATTTCCGTTATCATAAACACCCTCTACTTTACCATCACCAGAAATCCCAACGTCAATTAATTTTCCTTGGCCATATCCATCTTGAGATAACGCTTTCAAAGTCGTTGAACCGCCATATTGATTGAAAGATATTCCTTCCTGAGGGTCGCCAAGTCCGATAGTTATTGTATTTTCAGTACCATTTGAACTTTCATAAGATAGTTCAAAGTTAGACTGTACAACATCTCCATTTACAAAGTCAATATTACCAGTTTTTCCACTTGTAATTGTTTCTCCATCTAAAAAACTTGCTTCATAGGTCCATGAATCCTCAGCTTCTTGGATAATTCTTACTATTAATGAATGTTGATTACCAAGTGTATCAAACACTGTTGTACTTATCGTATGAGATCCGGTACTCCCTTCATTGATAGTATTAAATATTGGGAAATTAATACTCCCAGTACCAACAATGTCTAAACCACGAACTTCAAGTTCAGTCTCTCCCATTATAGTTGATTTAACACTTAAGACCCCATCAACTAAGCTAATACTTACATCTAATGGACTAAGTTGAGTGTTAAAATGATTCACTAAGTCTTCTATAGTTGTACCATTTGCACCAGCACCAGCACCATAATTAAATGTAATAGGTACTGTAGGCGTTGTTCCGTCTGGTAAAACAATATCTAATGTTAGTATATCTCCATCCACAAAAGACGTACTAGTTTGATCTAGATCATTTAAAAGAGAACTAGCTTGTGCAGAATTACCACTCACCTTTAAACTTGACTGACTCTGAAGAGTTCTATATGTACTGGTAGTAGAATTTAAATTTCCACCTACTGTTACAACTTCAGTTCTTTTTGGTGGTACTGTACCCTCAAAATCGATTCTTAAATCTTCCAATGTACCGGTATTAACATTCCCATTTGCATCTGCCATAAAACCTTGAATCATATTCCCATCACCAGAAACGAGAAACCCGTCTTTATTGAAAGAAAAATTTCCAGCACGAGAGAAATAATTTTGGCCATTATTATTTACTACAAAAAAGCCATCACCTTCTATGGCTAAATCAGTATTCATTCCTGTTGATTGTAGTGCTCCTTGAGAAAAATCTCTATCAATACTTCCAACACGCACACCCAACCCAATTTGTTCAGTTAATTGCGGTGCGTTTGAACCAGCACCACTTCTAGCTTCATTTTTACTCATTAATTGTGAAAAAGTAACTCTTGAGGATTTAAATCCAATAGTTTCAACATTAGCAATATTATTACCAATTACATCCATCTTTTTTTGAAATGCATTCAAGCCACTTACGCCAGAATTCATTGATTTTAGTAACGCCATAGTATTATTTATTATTTATTGTTTGTTTTATTTAAAATTTTTTAATCGTTTTTGACACCAATTTCTTCCACATTACCGATTGCAACTTCTAGTCCATTGACAATAAGATATACCCCTGAACCTGTAAATTTAACTCTTTCAGCCACACCTTTAGTGTAAGTCAAAACTGACATAGGTGAGTCACCACTCATTGGTCTTACTTCTACAGTATATTTGCCATTCGGCATTTTATCGCCGTTAGCATTAGAACCATCCCAGGAATAATCATGCTCACCCTTTTGGACTCCTTTCATAGTTTCAGTGAATACTTGATTCCCATTCTCATCTCTTATAACTATTTCAACTTCTGTAGCACTTTTTGGTATTTTAAAAGAAAAATTTAATGATGAATTTTCTTGTAGATTAAATTCATTTGACAAGGCTTTAACTTCTTTTCCTGTCAATGATGCTGCCATTGAGTTAGTTAAACCTGCACTCATTATATTTTGACTCTGTTGTAAATCTGTAAGTGCACTATTAACGCCTATCAACTGTTCTACAGAGTTAAACTGAGCAAGCTGACTTGCAAATTCGGTTCCATCCATTGGATTTATTGGATCTTGATTTTTCATTTGAGCAACTAGCAACTGTAAAAATTCTTGTTGGCCCATTGCATTCCTATCTGCACTATTACCTGCATAAGGATTGGTTGTACTTTGTATTCCATTTACATTCATCACGCTACCCATTCATTAGAGTTATATCCAAGACTTTTTTGACTAATTCCCTCATCACTAACTTCATCTTTAGTATGATCTGAATCTTTCATAAGATTTAATTTTTGTGTTGAAGACTTAGTACCTTCATTCGATTGAGAATCATCATTTTTTCCAAAAAAGAAATTAATATCCGTTTCAAATTTATTCTGCAATCCTTCTTTAATTTTATCTACTTCATTCTCAATTTTTTGCTGGAGTTCAGATTGATTAGTTTCTATTCTGAACTGAAACTCATTTTCATATTTTCTAGCAAATACATCTACTCTTTGGCCATTCTCAAACTCTACATAAGATTTAGACCAAAGTTTTGAAATCATTTCTTTTTGATCCATAATTTTACTTATATGCTCATTAAATGAAGTTCTTTGCACTTTCGAAATTTCATTCATTTGAACATTATTATTCAAATCTTTAGAAGTAGAATTAATAAATGTTTGATCTATTGTATCATTACTTTCAGTTGTCTTTGAGGTATTTTTTCCCGAAAGTTGATCTATTTGAATTGGAAAAAGAGGGGATGAGATAATTTGATCTAAGTTCAAGTTATTTCTGCTTAAATCTTTAGCTATAACTGTATCTAGATTAACTTTAGATTTTTCTTCTATTAGTTTATTCTTTGTAGATAATCTTTCCGTAGCTAATTCCTTGATTTGTTCAAGCTTATTTTGGTCTGAGTTGTAATGAAATATTGACCCTTTAATAGATTTACTACTAGATTCAATTCCTTTTAAACTAACATTTAATTGTCCATCTTCTTGACTAATTTCAGAATCTATTGTTATTTCTTCGAGCGTACTTTCAGTAGTTGGATTCAAAGTTACTTCATCATTTATCATAACTTTATTAGTAGCGTTCCCGATATTTTTTATGACAATTTTAGTGTGATTTTGAAATTTACTCCCATAATTATTTTTGGTATTTACTTCATCTAATAATTCAATTTGATCAGTTTCAATTTGATCAGTTTCAATTTGATCATATATGAATTTACCTTTGTATATAGAATTGTTAAGCGCACCTAATAATTGCTTTTTCTCTGCACTGTTAGATAGTGAAGTGGAATCAGTTGGTTCTAATGATCCATTAACTGACTGTCCGTTGACACTACTTTTTTGTTCAGGTATATCTGTAATTCTCTCAATTTGATTATCAATTAAAGAATCTTCTTCTACTAGTTGCTCTGCCTCTTCAATATTTTCAGAATTATCAGTTTCTATAATTTTAGTACTTTCAATAACTAACTTCGGGCTATTATCTTCACTAACTAATCCTTCTTTACTATTTTTATCTTCTGGACTGCTATTTAAAAATTCATTGAACGCTTTAGAGGCCTCTTGAATCTTTCCACCTATTGTTTGAGATGATTCCATTTTTGGAACATTACTCGTATCTAAATTAAAACCTAATATGCTCATTTGATTACTGCCTCCAGTAATTTTGCTGCTCTTTTTGGATCTAGACAACGTAAAATTTTTTGTTTTTGAGTGGAATTTGAACCTTGATATAAATCTGCTACTTTCATTTCATCCATATTTTCGAGAATAGGACTCAATTGTTTGTCGTCTAAACTCAAAATTCCCTTTAATTCTTCTTCAAACGTTATCTTTTGATCTAATTTTTCCTTTAAATTTTTATTTTCTGCACTTAGGTCTGAATTGATTGTGTTTGTCTCATTTCTTTGACGTCTCAGTTCACTAACTATGGATTGTAGCGAATCGATTTGAGTCTTCTGCAGTGATATAACTGAACTTGTTCTATCTGATGAGTCAGTTTCTTCTAGATTAATACTTTCAGATTCTGAACTATTCAGAGTAGCATTCAGTGCATTTTCTTCTTCTACCTGTTGCACTGTTTCTTCATATTTTTCTGGATTCATTTTTGGATATAACAAATAAAACCCTAGACCACCGAGTATGAGTACACCCACAGACATAGAGATTAATATTATGATTTTCTTTTTAGTGAATTTCATTGTGGGTATTACTGTCTAACAAAATTTTGAATTAATAAATCTGATAAATTAGACTCAATTTTTTTATTCAAAGCCTCAGTATATGTATTCTGTTTGCGTTCTTTGTCTATTTCAATACTTCTTTTTGCAATGTGTGCCTTCTTTAAAGCATTAGAGCTTTTTGTAATCTCTTGTTCAGTAAGAGATCTTTTTTCTATTAATTCTCTTTCTCTACGTCTATACCCTGACAATTTATTGTCATGGATTTTAAGATCGTTAATGTTTTTAAACTTGCTCTTTTCTGATAATTCACTCTTTGTTTGTGCGATTAAATTTAATTCTTCGTCAATCAATACTTTTTCACGAAGTAAATCAGATTGTTTTTTTTGCACACGATTTAGTGTGAGTTTCTTATGCTCTAAAACTGCTTCTAATTTGTATTTAAATTTTTTCACTCTTAAGACACTATTTCTTCAAGTTTAGACCAATATCCGTTTTGATCGTATGTTTCTTCTATTTCCTGTATCAAAAACGATACCAATTTTTCGTTTTTTTCGACTGCTTCATCAATTTTTATAGAAGATCCACTAACATATGCCCCTATATTGATTAAATCCTCTGCTTCTTGGTAAATAGCAAGCAAACTTCGCGCCTTCATCATGATATTTCTTTGATCCTTTGTTACAATATTTGCCATAACTCTGGAAATACTTTCCAAGATATCAATCGCTGGATAATGATTTTTGTGCGCTAATTTTCTTGATAGGACAATATGGCCATCCAAAATAGACCGGACTGCATCAGCTATTGGCTCATTCATATCATCATTATCTACCAATACTGTATACAACGCTGTAATACTACCTTTCTTTGTTTTTCCTGGCCTTTCAAGTAGTTTGGGTAAAAGACTAAATACACTAGGAGTATAACCTTTACTTGTAGGTGGTTCACCTGTAGCTAAACCAATCTCACGCTGCGCCATAGCAACCCGAGTAATAGAATCGATCATTAGTAAGACATTTAACCCTTTATCTCTATAATATTCCGCGATGGCTGTAGCAGTAAATACTGCTTTAATTCTACTCATTGCTGAAGTATCGGAAGTAGAAGCTATAACAACTGATTTCTTCAAACCATCAGGTCCAAGTGTATCGGATACAAATTCTTGGACTTCTCTTCCCCTTTCACCGATTAAACCAATTACATTTATATCTGCAGAAGAATTTTTTGCGATCATGCCCATTAAAACACTTTTACCAACACCAGATCCAGCAAAAAGACCTAATCTTTGACCTATTCCTATTGTATTAAAAGCATCTATTGATCTTATTCCAGAATTAAAAACGTCTCGAATTGGTTCTCTCTCTAGTGGAGTAGGTGCATTTTTATATAAATCTTCTTCATCCGATCTTGCAATTTTACCCTTACCATCTATGGGTTGTGCATTAGCATCTAATACTCTGCCCATTAACCCTTCACCAACCTTTATGGTTAAAGAGTTACCCAATGAGTATACAATACAACCTTCCTTTAAACCAACTATCTTATCAAATGGAAGAAGTAGTGCCTTACCATCTTTAATTCCAATAACCTCTGCTTTGATTACATTTCCATCAATATTTTCGATACCAAATAACTCACCAACTGTTGCATCGATACCTATACATTCTATAACTGTCCCAACAATTGATTGAAGTTTACCAACTTTATAGGGTTTTTTAAGAGTGGTTCCGAATTTTTCTTTCTTGTTGACAATTAAATCAGAAAGTGTTTGCTCTAATTTATTCTCCATTTTAGTCTTTTCTACCAAATGCCTCTAAAAGGCCTTTTCTAGTGTTAATCCATCTCTCTTTATTGGTATCAATCACAAATTCTCCAGGTAATAATTCTGAATTTGGTCTTAATGAAACCATATGTTCTAATCCTGAATTATTGATTAAACTTTTAACCGAATCTATATCATTACTAGATACTTCAATGTTAGGTTTTAGATTTTTTTCAACTTTACCAATAATTTCTATCAATTTATCATTTTGTTCATCGATGTATTCATTGGATACTTCAACTGTACCCACAATTTCTTGAGCCAAATTGACTGCTACTTCCATCAAAAATGATGTGAATTCTTCTTTATCTTTGTACCAATAATCATTCAACTCATTGTACATTTTGTTGAAGAGTATAGATTGTTTCTCTAGTTCTAATTTTCCTTCAAGAGAACTTTTTTTATACCCTTTATCAAAAGCTTCTTGAATTTTGGCTGATGTATCTTTTTCCCATTTAATTTTCTCTTCCGCTATAATCAAGTTTACATTTTCGTTATTTCTTAAACGATTTAATTCTGCTAATTGATTATCCTTGTCAAAAATTTTTTGATAATTTAAAATCTCGTAGGAATCTTTTTTTTGTATCATATTTTTATCTGACTCTAAATACATTAATCGATAAAATCTTCCTCATCTTTATTTAATACAATCTCACCTTTGGCTTCTAAGTCACGTATTTTCCGGATAATATTTTGCTGTGCCTCTTTAACATCAGCAGCCTTTAAAGGTCCTAAGTTCTCCATATCCTCCTTTATCATCTCAGCAGCTCGACCCGACATATTATTGAAAAATTTGTCTGCTAGTTCAATAGCTTGTCCTTTTAGAGCCTTAGCTAAATCAGCCTTATCTATTTCAAGATTTATCGCTTGCATTGCATCTTTGTCAATATTCAGAATATCAGTAAATAAGAACATTTGATCTCTAACTTGAGTAGAAAGATCTTCATCATATTTGGCTATAGAACCAAGAATATTTTCTTCTACATCTTGATCTGTATTATTTAATATTTGTGCAACCATTGAGGTGCCAGATAAGCTTTCTTCACCCTCAATATTCATAAATCCGAAGTTTTCCTGAATTACCTCACTAATTTCTACTATAACATCTGGTGATATTTCATTCATTACAACCAGTCTATTCATTATATCAGCTTGTTTTTCTTTTTCAAAAGTTGCTAATAATTGAGCAGCTTTATCAGACTTTAATTGTGAAAAAATTAGAGCAATTACCTGTGGATGTTCATTTTTTAGAAAGTCCGAAATACTTGCTACTTTGGTCTGTTGGAATTCATCAAATATTGATAATGCTGTATCCTTTTTTATCAGTGTATTGATTTGATCAGTATTGTGATCCTGTCCTAGAGAAGCTATCATTTTCTGAGCCTGCTCAGAACCTCCTTTAACAGTTTCATTTGATGTATTCATAAGTTTGTAATACTCATCTAAAACTTGGGCCACTATTTCTTTTGGAATCTTACCTAGCCTTGAGACATCGACGATGATTTTAGAAATTTCTTTTGGTTTTAACCCTTTAAGTGCCTCTTTTGCAGCATCAAGCCCAATGCTCATTACTAAAATCGCTAGTTTTTCAGAACCAGTTAGGGATTTAAAATTTTTCATGATTTTTTATTATCCATTTTCAAACATCATACGAGCTACTTCAGAAGCTTTTGATGGCTGACTAACAAAGAGTTTTTCTATTTCATCCTTGATTGCATCTGTATTTTGTTTAGAAGCTTGACTTTCACCTTCTAATGCTGCTGGTTGTTGCATTTGTTGAGGTTGATCTAGATTCTGTTCAGGCAATGATGCTACATCAGGAGCTCCTCCTATTTCATTATTAGCCATTTGAAAATCACTAGTGGTTTGCATGACCGATCCAGTAAAATTCTTTCTAACATTATTTGTTAAAAATGATACCAACAACATAGCTATAGCAATTAATGACCACCTTATAATATCACTAAAATCATTAGGTTGATTGTTTTGATACTCAATATTTTCCCTATATGGACTATATTCAAATTCTATTTGTGTTATTGCAATCTTATCTACAAGTGTAGTGTTGTCATCAGCTTTTATACCCAAAGCCATTGCTACTAGTTTTCTAAATTCTTCTATTTCTTCAGGGGTATAGTCTAATGGGACTGTAACAGTCTCACCATTATCGTCTACAGATTCTTGTAGTTTTTTATTAAGTAGTATTGAGGCTGATATGTCTGTAATTTCACCTTGTGTCTCCTCTATATACTGCTTTTCTCGACTCACTTCATAATTTCTAGATTGGGTTGATGACTCAATATTGTTTTGTCCAATAATCAAAGCCTCATCCATATATTCAACAGGTGTGTAATCAGTTGCATTGATTTGTTCTCTGTCAATATTTTCTGTTGTTTGATCGCTATTTGTTTCAGAAATAATTATTCTAGAATCTGGATCAAAAGTATCTCTCTCTCTCATTACTTTTTGAAAATCATGTTCAACTGAGACCCGTACAATACTATTACCAGCTCCTAACACTCTATCTAGCATTGATTGCCCTTTCTCTGTCAGATATGCTTCAGATTTTTGTTTGATTTGCATCTGAATATTACCCATATCCCCACCCGAGTCTCGATCAGCATCGTCACTCAACCGATTACCCAGTTGATCCAAAATAACTACACTATTTGGTGACAATCCTTCAACACTCCCAGAAATTAATGAGGCTATACCGGCTGTTTGATTGTTAGAAAGTCGATTTCCTGGTTCTAATGTCAATATAACTGAAGCAGAAGCTTCAACAGACGATTCTTCGAATGGCGATCTTTCCTGTAAAACTAAATGAATTCTTGAATTTTTAACTTGAGTTAAACTATTTATTGAACGTTGTAGTTCACCTTCTAAGGCTCTTTTTTGATTGACTTGTTGCATAAAGTCAGTCATACCAAGCGATTGTGAGTCAAATAATTCATATCCTTTGCTATCAGTATTTCCACCTCCATACGATGCTAATTCTAGTCTAAGAGCATGAACCTTTTCACTTGGCACATATATCGCATTTCCACCATCGCTAATTTGGTAGTCAATATTTTTTTCGTCTAGTTTTTGAACTATTGCATTGGCATTATCTGAATTTAAATTCCCAAATAATAGAACTTGCTCATCTTGTTGAGCCCAAAAGAAAATCGCTCCTGAAATAATTATAACTAAGCTTAGTAATAAACCAAACATCACTTTTTGGGCACTATTCATCACCCCAAAAAATTCTTGTATCTGACTGTCCGAAGTTGCCATTAATATCCTCTAAATTAAATTAAATTTGCATGCGACTAATTTCTTGATAAACCTCTACCATTTTATTCCTTACTTCTGTAATAAGCTGGAATTGAATATGTGCATCTTGCATTTTCAGCATGACCTCATGTACATTTTCGGTTTCACCTGATAAAAATGATTCAGTACCCTCATTTGCAGCATTTATACTGTCATTCAACGTATCTAAAGTATTTGACAACATATCACCAAAGGCGTCTCCGTAAGTTGACTCTTGTTCATTTTTTACTTTTGAAACTTCGCCAGTTAGGGAGGATTCAATTGTTGGTATATTATTTATTATCATCTAATTATTTATTAAAATAAATTTAACAATTACCCTCTAATATCAAGTAAACTACCTGATTGGCTGGTATTAATACTTTTACTTCCGGAGTAATCATAACTTTGGTAAGCAAAATCATTTTTAAACGACTTTTCTATCGTTTCACTTTCATTTTTAGTTAGAGCCGGTAGATCTTTAGGTGGATTAATATTTCGTTGCTCTAAATTATCTTTTTTATTAAAACTACTGGGAATGTTAAAATTTATCTTCATTATATCTCCAATGATCTTTTCATAATTTGTTTAGCAGCTTCAATGACGCTCAAATTTGCCTCATATAATCTATTTGCGCTTACCATTGCTGCCATTTCACCAACCATATCTACATCAGGGTATTGTACCATACCATTTTCGTCTGCATCCGGGTGGTTTGGCTCATATTCATATCTATATTTTGCTGTTTCAACAATTTCAGAAGTTGGTCCTAAATTTGAAGAAGAATTTATTTCATTCTGCAGGTTTGATGCACCTTCTAGTTGACTTTCAAAAACGTTTAAAAAATTTATATCGTCAGGCCCCTTACTGGAAACAGATTTAATTTTATATCCAATTGAGCCTGGCGCTGACGAGACTCTAGAATTTGCAATGTTTTGTGCTGCAGCTTCTAATCGTTTTTTTTGGACTTCAAGGCCACTTGCTGCTGTTTGAAATAAACTATTTGAGGTTATCAATGACATAATTTTTTATTCCGTTATAGTCTAGAATTTGGATTACCAGTTATTCCCATTTTTGTCAATTCTAACTGGCTTCTAATCATTCTAGTCACAAATTGAACTTTCATCTGGGTTTCAGCCATTTCAATTAATTCAGTATCAAGATCTACTTTTTGATCGGTCACTTCAATTGATGGTTTAACATCTGTATCGTTACCATTTAATTTTGCTTCTTGTAGGTGCTTTTCAAATTCTACCTTTCTTTTGGTATATCCTTCAGTATCTATATTTGCAATGTTTGAAGCATTTATTTTTTGCCTTAATACTAATGCATCTAATGCTGTTGAAAGTTTGCTTAATCCTGTATCCATATCAATTGTTTTATTGTTTTCACATCTATTTAGTGCAAACCCTATGCCACCAATCATTTTGCTAACGGATTAAGTCAATAAGCCTAAAACTAGGATAACGTGCAGAAACTTGAACATTCATAATTCATAGTTGTGAGGAAAATAGTGCCTCGAACAGGAAAAGATTGCAATTTGGTATTGTGTTCTAATATTTTGCTGATAACCGTAGTACACTATTAAATTTTTTGATCAAATGGCATTAAAACAATTAGCATATAAATATTACACACCACCAGAAATGGAGGTAAATTTTTTAAATGACCATATAAAGGGCTTTAATAAAATTAGACTAAACAATGTTTTTGATGTGATTCATCAAAAAAGTGATCATTCCAGTGTCATTATCGATAGTATAAACGGTAAAATAGCCGATCATAATTTGCCTAATTACAAAACTAAGCTTAGTGAAAAACAATTTGAGGATTGCTTTTTTACTATTTACAGTAAAAATTTTAATGTAAAATTAGTATTGATGGATAACTCATGGTACAGGTTAAAAGAAAATTATCTAGGATCTTTTAACCAAATCGAATTTATTCCATATGATCCGCCATTCACTAATGAAATGATATATAGTTGGAAGAGAATGGTATCAATGATATTGCATAGACTCAGATCTCCCCTAACTGGAGTAAGCGGCTACTTAGAACTACTACCAACAAATATTGATGACGAAGCGGCATTAAAAAAAATTAATGCTGTCGAACTGGGTATAAATAAAATTATTGATCTCTTGGAAGAGATTGAGGAGTTAGTAAAAATTGACAATAATATTAAGATTAATAAGGAAGTTACTGACTTAGAAGCTGCAACTTATTCGATGTTGAGTAAATTTAAAGAATTCGAAGATCCAAATATTAACCTAAATACAAGGAAAAATGATGTCATCAGAACCTATCAGAAAAATGAGCTTAACCTAATAATTAAAATACTTCTCGAAAATTGTCTTATTCATGGTGACATTTCAAAAAATATTCATGTTGAAATACATAATAATTGGATACAAATAACAAACAAAATCGACAAAAATTTCGAAATAAAGGATAATCTGTTTCAACCATTCGTTAGCTCAAAAGCAGATAGAATGGGTTTAGGATTAACACTTGCAACTATATTATGTCAGAGCATCAATGGTATACTACTCTATAATGTTAATAATTTGAAGCATGAGTTTAGCATAATGTTATGTTTGCCATAACCTATTCAAAAAACTTAAATGTTTTCTAAAAGTTCATTCAAACGATTAATTCTAGAATACAAACTCTCCAAACACTCTTGTGTCTTTAGATATTTCTCTTCAAAGCTTTTATCATCTTCAATTCCAACTCTTATACTATCTATATAATAGTCTAGTGCATTTAAAGGAGATATGAAATCGTGCAACTCTCTTTTTGCAAGATCAATTATTTCGTTTATATCTTTCTGCTTATCGTTCAAACTATATAATTATTTTGGTGGTAAACAAGAATATATACATTTTAACTAAGTATCTATAGGATGTTGAATTCTTTAATAGACTAATTAAAAGCTGTTGTTAAATTTTGTTTTAATGTTTCTCCCTAGTACTTAGAAAAATTAAATAATGTTTATTATAGTACCCTATAAAATATTTGTAATTACTACTTGCCGCGTATGAATTCAAACAGCCAATTTATTTTGATATGTAATGATTATGGTAATAAATAAAGTTATAAGATGGGGTTTATTATCAGCAAGTTTAATAGCTATTCTAACTCTAACCGCCATGAATGTATATATGCTCTACGATGTGCGGGACACACTTATCCAAGGAGAGCAAAAAAAGCAAATCGCCCTTTTAGATGAAGTAGTACTCAATGTTCGTAGAACTATTTACCGACCTTATAGAGGATTTAACACTCTGGAATTAGAGCCCATAGAAGGAAGCATTGAAGAGCGAGGTCAATTTCCTGAACAAGTTCGAGAAAAAATAGTCCAAGTGGCTAAGAGTCCTGTCTTTAGTGGAGTTTATTATACACCAGCTAAAATAGATCCCTGCACAGAGGGTAGCCAAATTTATGTATTAGATCGCGAGACGTCACTATTAAATCTAACGAATCAGTATCCTAAGAATTTATGTGATGGTGTTGGTTTGGTACGAACTAAAGCAAGAATTGAGCTGAACAACTTCGATTATCGCTGGAATACCAATACCGAGTTTGATGCCCACCGGTCAATGAATATTGGGTTCATCAATTTACATGAAAACTCTGTGATTGGATACCTAACCGCAACCATAGATAGGGATTACCTCATAAATGAAGTTATTACACCTGAAATACAGCAGTATTTTGATTCTAGCAAAACCAAATCGGTAGTTTGGTTACATGATTGGGCAAATGACGTAGTATTAGCAACCAACAACAACCAGATACCCTTCCAAATAGAGGAGGTTCAGCAGCGTGTAGATTTCGGGCGAATGTTTGAAAACTGGAATCTGAAAATCGCCTTCTTGGATAACGCATCAGTCAGTCTTTATCACGCTACCTTTACTAAAAATATCATGGTTTTGGGTTTTTCGGTTGCTTCATTATTAGGTGCTTTGTTCTATATATTCTACACCGCTCAAAAAGAACGTAGTATACTCCAGCAACAAGCAGATTTCTTAGCCAATGTAACCCACGAACTGAAAACACCCTTGGCTGTCATGCAAGCTGCAGGAGAAAATATTGCTGATGGAAGGGTTACACAGCCCAACCGGTTAAAAGAATACGGTTCCCATATTTACCAAGAGTCTGTTCGTTTAAATAAAATGATTGAAATGCTCTTAGATGTTGCTCGTTCGGACTATGGAACAACTCTCATACATGCCAGCCCGCATAACCTACATTTGTTGGTTAAAAATATTATCCAACAGCAGCGTCCACTTGCAAAGAAAAAAGGGCATTCTATTGACTATTCCTATGATACAGATGAAGCTTTAGTCTTGGTTGACCCAGATCACATTAAAGTTATTCTTACCAATTTAATTGACAATGCGGTCAAATATTCCAACGGTCCTTCTACTATAGATTTACAATTGTCCGCCACTACTGAAGGGTTTAATGTACACGTAAAGGATCAAGGTATTGGTATCCCACGTTCTCATATCAAAAATATTTTCAAAAAATTCTACCGTGTCGAAGATTCACTTTCAGCAAAAACAAAAGGTCACGGACTAGGACTTAGTATAGTACAAGGACTTATGGAGTTAAATAAAGGCAACGTTACCGTAAAAAGTGAATGGCAAAAAGGCAGCACATTCACCTTATTTTTTCCAGAGTATCATGTGCATCCAACCGAGATAAACAATCTCACTCAAAAGGATGGAATGGCATTGACATCAAACAGAGAAACCAGTAGCATCGCATCGGAGACAATCGTTTAATTATGGCAAATAAAGAAATTCGAATATTACTTGTTGAAGATGAACCCAGTCTTATTTTTACCCTACGAGATACATTAGAGAGCGAAGGTTATGA
>CALKOA010000022.1 GCA_938091655.1 uncultured Balneolaceae bacterium
TGCCAGGTTTTGAGCGATATTCATTGCATCAGATAACATAAATATGGAAGGCCCTGACCCTGATATACTGCACCCCAGAGCACCCATTTCCTTAGATAGAATTTTAACCTGTTCATACATTGGAATGAGCATTGACCGAGTGGGCTCAGCTACTACATCCTGTAAGGAATGACCAATGAGTTCAAAATCTTCTTGCGCCAATCCCGCAACCAAGCCACCCACATTAGCCCATTGGGTAATGGCTGTTTTTAAGGGTATGCTTTGCCTCAAGATTCGTTTTGAGTCTGCCGTTTTTACTTCGACATGAGGATGTACTATGGTTGCTACTAAATCATCTGGATAGTGCAATTTTACCACTCGTAAAGGCTCGTAACTTTGAACAAGAGTGAAGCCTCCCAAAATAGATGGGGCTACATTATCGGCGTGTTCCGCTCCTGAAGCTAAGGCTTCTCCTTTCATCGCAAATGGAATGAGTTCGTGGCGGGAAAAAGGGGAGCCCAACAATTCATTTAATGCCACAACGGCTGCTGCTGAAGAAGAAGCACTAGATCCGAGCCCACTGCCTGCCGCTACTTTTTTTGTGATACTAAATGAGTACCCATTCGATGGTTTTTTCTCCAAGGAATTCAACAAAGCCTGAGCTGCAACAGTGCACACATTTTTTTCTGGTTCCAATGGAATGTTATCAGCACCAATGATTGATTCAATTACAAGTCCAGGGTTCTTGATTTCGGTAACCTGTACTACATCACCTATATCACATAGGGCAAAACCAAGTACATCGAAACCACTACCCACATTAGCGACGGTGGCAGGAGCAAATACTCTACAGTTTTTCATGATATTTCCTTTTTCAATTAGGCATCAGCTATACGTAAGATATCTGCAAATATACCCGATGCAGTCACTGCAGAGCCAGCTCCGGCTCCTTGCACAATAAGTGGATAATCATGATATCGTTTAGTGTAAAACAACACCACATTATCTTTACCTTTTAAACTATAGAAAGGATGTTCTGCTGAATAGGCCTGTAAACCGATTTCAGCATGTCCAGACTCTTTGTCAAATGAGGCAACAAATTTAAGCTTTTGCCCCTGTTTGTTAGCCTCTTTATATAATTGCTGGAAATGATCTTCATGCTCCAGTAAGCGCTTATACAACTCTTCTACCGTTTGTGCTTTTAGACAATCATCAGGTAAGAAAGACCGATTCTGAATTTCATCTAACTCAAGTTTATGTCCACTTTCTCTTGCTAGTATCAGAATTTTTCGTTGCACGTCAATTCCACTTAAGTCAATTTTAGGATCCGGTTCGGTATATCCTTCGTCTTTTGCTCTTTTGACAACCTCCTGAAAAGGCACTGTTGCGTCATAATGATTAAACAAAAAATTAAGCGTTCCACTTAACACCGCCTCGATTCTAGTAACTTTATCACCACTTTTAAGCAGATCACTAGCGGTTGAAATTACAGGTAAGCCCGCACCCACATTGGTTTCGAATAAGAACCGAGCATGGTATTTAGTGGCTGTTTTTTTCAAATCAAGATAATGATCAAAATTTGATGAACAGGCCACTTTATTCGGAGTTACAATTGAAATACTCTGACGTAAAATAGAGGGATAATACGTAGGTATATCATAGGTTGCAGTACAATCGATGAATATACTATTGCGTAGATTCATTTCAACCATTTCAGCATAAAACGCATCCATTGACATAGGGACCCCTTGCTCTTCTAATTTTTCTTTACTTGCTGTCATATCTATACCATTTGAATTGAACAGCATAGTTCGAGAATTAGCAAGTCCACAAAGACGGATATCGATTTTTAATTCTTGGGATAAAAAATCTTTTTGTTGATGTATTTGCTTTAATAATGTTTGACCTACATTACCAATACCAACCAAAAATAAACTGTATTTTTTTGTATCCGATAAAAAGAAGCTTTCATGGAGTGTATTCAGCGCTTTTTTGAGATTCTTACGGTCAATAACGACTGAAATATTAAGCTCTGTTGATCCCTGTGCAATGGCTTTCACGTTGATTCCATTATGAGATAGTGCATCAAATAAGGTTGAGCTTATCCCTACTTGTTCCCTCATTCGACTACCAACCAAAGCAATAATAGAAAGTTCCTTTTCAACTCTAAGCCTATTGACTTTGCGTTGATTAATCTCGTTTAGAAACTCTGCTTCAATTACATCGGTTGCCCTTTCAGCTTCAAACTTGGAAACTCCTACCGTAATGGTGTGTTCTGAAGATGCTTGGGTAATCATAATCACGTTAATGGAAGCCTTACTGAGGGCAGAAAATAAACGGTATGAAAAGTTCGGAACGGCTACCATACCTGAGCCTGATAAGGTGCACAATGCCACTTCTTCAATACTAGAAATTCCTCGTACTGGATCTTCTTCCGCACTTCCATCCACGGTTATGCAGGTACCCTCGTCATCAACTGAAAAGGTGTTTTTTATCCAAACAGGTATTTGCGCATCCAACACGGGTTGAATAGTAGGGGGATAGATCACTTTTGCACCAAAATGTGACAACTCCATTGCTTCTTCATAAGATAAACTATCTATGGTTCGAGCACTACTTACCATTCTAGGATTGGCTGTCATCATCCCGCTAACATCTGTCCATATTTGTAATTCTTCGGCATGTATGGCAGCCGCAATAAGGGCTGCCGTATAATCAGAACCCCCTCGTCCTAAGGTAGTAATCTGGTTAGTTTGGTTGGATGAAGCTACAAAGCCCGGGAAAAGATATAAGTCATTAGAGTCGTTGATTTGCTTTACCAACAGTTCATAAGTCAAGGGTACATCGACAATGGCATTTCCAAACTGTGCGTCAGTTTTTATGTACTCACGCGCATCGCATAGTATTGTTTTGGGAATAGTTTCAGATAAAAAAGCGGCAATTATGGTGGAGGATAAACACTCTCCGAAACTTAATACTAGGTCAGATGATCTAGGGGATAATTCACCTACCAAGTATAGTCCCCTCAAGATATCCTCTAGATCATTTAATAGCACCTTTGTCTGGGTGAGTGTCGCACTTCGATTAACTAATGGAATTATCTCATTACAGAGTTGTAAATGTCGTTGTTCAATTTCATTGAATAAGTCCACATAATTTTCATTGCCAGTAGCTGCTAAGTGACTCATATCTACAAGTGAGTTAGTGATGCCACCGAGAGCAGAAACTACTACTACCTGCTTCTTTTTCTGTGAGTAGTTTCTTTGGACGATTTCTTTTACAAAAGATAAGCTTTCAGCACTACCGACTGAGGTGCCGCCAAATTTGAGTACGATCATAGTTTCGATTTTTGAGTGAGTAAATCGAATGTAAGAATAAATACAAAGACGAACCTAAAAACTATAATTTAGATGTTTTGTAAATATTTAATAGCCATTCGGTTAAAGGTATTAGGCTGTTCCACATTACACACATGACCACAATTAGTAACAACCTGAAGTGTTGAGTGTTTGTGTAATTGAACGATAGAACGTGCAGCCGATAAAAACATGTGATCTTGATCGCCCATGATATACAGAAAAGGAATAGTAGTATCCTTATCCTTAAAAAATCGAAGGAGTGGATTTAGACGTTTAGTTAGTCCAAACCAGCGAATAAATTCTTTCTGATAGAGTTTTTTGGCTTCTTGAATAAATAAATGCCGTGCTTTTTTATGTCTTGATCTAGGCATAATGATCCAAGCAAATAAACTATATAGCCACATGTATGGTATCAGTTTTTTAAACCAGTTCCCCAATTGCACCAACACCCTCGATCGTATATCTAAACGAGTTATTGCCCCACATAATACCCCTGAATGAACTCGATTAGGCGCCATTTCAGCTATCTGACGTATAATTATTGTTCCTAATGATACCCCCACAAAATGAGCTTTTTCTATTCCAAGATGGTCTAAAACTTGTAATACGTCATGACTCACACTCTCAAATGTGTACTCATTATTATAATATTGCTCAAAAAAATCTTTAGATTTTCCATGGCCTCGAAGATCCACTAGTAATAAATTAAAGTTTTCTCTAAAAGCCTTTATTTGTTGAAACCATATGGAAGAGCTACCGCCGGCACCATGGATAAAAACCACCCAGTCTTTTTCATCTCCAATGATATAAGTTTTATGATAGAGCATTCCAATGTAAAACGAGAAATTATACCTTTCTTACTTAAGGTTCTAATTTTTGGTTTAGTAGCCTAAGCAATGAATGTATTGCATGACTAATATAGGGTTTCTACTATTTGTTTACCCAATCTTAAAATGAAATAGTTACTTGTTAGCTAAAGAATGCTTGTCTATTTTTGTTGTCAATTATTAACACATCCTGCAACTCCTCTTTTTACTTGTTGACCATGATTTTCACAGGTTGGATACGACTGCTTATACGGCTACCACTTATTTGCTTGATCACCTTGGTTCATATCTTGTTGATCGTACTTTCTTACCCACTAAAGGGGTTGTCGACTCATTATGCATTGGTGGTTGGTTTCATTACTCAGAGCTGGGGACGATGTATGATGGTATTAACAGGTGGAAAATTAGACCTACAAGGATCCGTGCCTAAGCCATCATTTTATCTAGTATCAAATCACCTAAGCTATGCGGATATTTGGGTGTTATTAGCCTCACTCAGAGCCACTTTCGTTGCCAAACATGACTTGAAGTCATGGCCAATTATGGGTCAAGCCATGAAACTCATGGGAATCATTTTTGTTAACCGAACAAAGAAAATGGATGTTTCTAGGGTTAATAAATTAATTTCCAAAGAGTTACATAGTCCACGAGGCTTAATCGTTTTTCCAGAAGGAACAACCACACTAGGCGATGAACTAAAGCCCTATCATTCACCACTTTTGGAAATACCAGCGACGCAGCAATTCCCGGTTCACTCAGTGTTATTGTGTTATGAGGACAAAATGAGAGGGGGTAAATCACTATTAGGAACGTCCTATGTACCTTGGTGGGATGATACATCATTTGCAGCACATTTTATATCCTTACTTACCCAAAAAGGGTACATTGCTCGACTATCCTTTTCAGACCAAACATGGAAAGACGAATCAAGAAAAAAATTAACAGAATCCATTTATGAGTGGTCAGAAATTGAATACAAGAATTTAAAGAAACATGCCCAATAAAAGACCCTATCTTTTTAAGAGTCTGCTATTTGTTTTTGCTGTTCTGGTTATTGTATCCAATATTCAGGGACTTGTTAAGCAAGACAATCAACCAAAATTTCCTGCTCCAACATTACACTCTGACAATTTATTTCAAGAGTATTTAACGCGAGAAAGCGATCCGAAAATAGTAGATGACACCTCTCTTAACAAGACCCCGTTAATTATTTCATTTGGACTTACCGATCAATTACATTCCAGATTATGGCAGTATTACACAGCAGATAGCTTGGTTACAAGGGTTGATTACCTAGCTTACCCTTTACGGGGCAACGATACAGAGGAAGTTGCTCTAAGAAATGTACTCCTTACACGAATAGAACATGTAAAAGGACCTATACTATTTGTAGCGGATCAGGAGTGGACTCATTTAGCACTGGAAATAGGAAGTCAAATTACTAGCAACAACCTAAGATTGTTGCTATTGAATCCCACGCCATTGCCCGATTCACATTTGCTAGGTGGGTATTATTTAAACAATCTGTTTGTCCAAGCCTACGGGTACACACTTCAATTTTTATATTATGCACTACCTCACTTCGGAAAACTTACCCATTGGAAGGAGAGGGCACAGGAAATAAGACTGGTTTCAGCATATCAATTATCTCAAGTAACACAGCATAGTTTTGAACTTGCCAAGATCTCTAAAATTATTAGAACGCAAACCGAAGTAAACGACCGCTGGATTATGAATGAAAATCAAAGAGTTCCTCTTTTAGATACCTTTGTACAACGTTATTCTTTATTTTCAGACAGCATCATATATGTTGTGGATACCCAATCATTAGTTCATGTTTTACCATTTGAACTAACCAAGATGACTCAAATTTCACTGCAAGAATCACTCCGTCTGCCTTGGGAGTCTGCTATTCAAGAAGAATTTAATCTTGATGATTACGTTCGAGTATCTGGGGTATATTTAGCAGCATTAATGCTTATTATCGCATTAATATCATTGTTTTCCGAAGATCTGGCCTGTATATCAGCTGGAGTATTAGCTTCTCGAGGAGTACTTCATTTGAGCAATGCTATTTTTGCGTCAGCCATAGGAGTCATTGCTTTTGATGTCTTCATTTATGTGTTAGGTCGTACATTTAAACGGGCATGGTTACTAAAAGTACCTTTAAAATGGATGATGACCGAAAAGGATTTAGATTACTTTACTCATTGGTTTAGTAAAAATGCAGTGGGTGTACTATGGTTGAGTCGATTCATACCTGGAAGTCGTTTCCCTGCTTACTTCAGTGCGGGGTTATGCCGATACCCTTTACCGAATTTTCTACTTCATTTTATCGCTAGTACGCTAGTATGGGCTCCTATTTTAGGTATTTCAGCCTACTTGTTAGGACAGGAAATGATGAATTATTACGAAAGTTATTATGGTTATATACCCCAACTAATACTTGGTATTGGAATTTCACTCTATCTCATATTCAATTGGGCATTACCATTGAGCACATCTCTGGGCAGACGTAAAATTTTTCGAAGGTGGATCCGCTTCAAAAAGCTTTTTTATAGATAATCGATATAGATAACTTGTTTTATAACAATGCTTAACACCGGGGAGAGTTAGCTTTTCATTCTCTTTTTTGCAAAGAATGTTTTCAGAAGGAACTCAGCATCGGCTTCGAGTATGCCTTGAATTACCTCAAAACGATGATTCAGTTTTTTGTCGTCATGAATACTGAAAAGACTACCACAAGCTCCTGATTTTGGATCAGAAGCACCAAAAACAAGCCGGTCAATTTTAGACCACATCAGTGCTCCAGCACACATAACACACGGCTCTAGACTGACATATAGAGTGGCTCCATGCAGATATTTAGATCCCTTTGTTTCAAAAGCTGCGGATAAAGCAATCATTTCTGCATGAGCAGTTGCGTCTTGAAGCATTTGAGTTTGATTAAATCCCTTACCTATGATTTTATTTTCTTGGACGACAACCGCCCCAACGGGTACTTCACCATACTCATATGCTTGCTCAGCTAATTCTATCGCTTTAGCCATATAAAATTGATGCTGCTGCCAAATAGGTTCATTGTTGTTCATAAATTTCAATATACTTAGCTTTTAATTCAGTAACCGCTCAAGCTCATCTTTCTAATATGGACGCAGAATACATACGCTCGCACATTCGAACTATTCCTGATTTTCCAGAAAAAGGTATTCATTTTAAAGATATTACCCCATTATTGTTAGATACTAAGGCAAACGAGTTAACACTTTCTGCCTTACAAAAACCTTTCGATACGTTAACAATTGACAAAGTTGTGGGGCTAGAATCTAGAGGTTTTTTATTTGGTCCAAGCTTAGCAGCGAAGTTTCAAGCTGGATTTGTGCCTGCAAGAAAAAAGGGAAAATTACCATACAAAACAATACAAAAAGAGTACGGTTTGGAGTATGGTAAAGATATTCTAGAAATGCATACCGATGCCATTACTTCAGGCGATAAAGTGATTATACATGACGATTTACTCGCCACAGGCGGAACCGCAAAAGCAGCTACAGAATTGGTTTTGGAGTTAGGAGGGCAGGTCGTTGGCTATTCTTTCATTATCGAATTAAGCTTCTTGTCAGGGAAAAATCAGCTTCTTAAACAAATTCCATCCCATTCTATAATTCAGTATTAGAAGTTATTAATCTAATTTGATATAGGGCAACGACTACAACAAGCCATACCTTTTCCTACCGAACCATTCAAGGCCTAATAAAATCAACACAATAAAGAACCAAAACACTTCCTGTACAGGGTAGAAATACTCCTCGACCAGAATATCAACGGTTTCATATAGCCCAGTGGTCCGCATAGTATCTCTAAGCAATTCAATGTCATTGTATTCCACAAAAAAGCCATCGGTTTCAGTAGCAATACGTTGTAAAAGCAAGTTATTTCGACTCGTAACTACAAATTCGTCATTTGATTTTTGAACAATAAACTGACCGCTGTTCCTAGTTACTTCAGTGCCATTTTTACGTACAATGGCGTCATAAGAAAAAATGCCTTCCTCATCTATGTCAATTGTTCCAGTGTACTCACCAGATCCCGAAGGTGTCAACTGTATATTAGAACGTAAGTCGGTTTGTTCATACTTATATTTTGGTGCATTATAGGTCGACATCTGTGTTTCTAATATATCATCAGAACGCAATACTGCATGCATGGAATCATGTTCATAAATAAGTATTTCAACAGATGCATCATTCTCAGGTTGTCCGCTATCATTAAGCAAGGTTGCATTGAATTGTACAGATTCGTTAACAGAGTAAGTAGTTCTACTTGTACTTATTTGGATGTTGTCTTCATTGGGATTACTGTTAACCCAGTAAATCATATTTGAAAACAATTGATCCACATATTGCCGCAGTTGATTGCGTGAGCTTTGATAAAACAAATACCAATTCCAATGTGAAACCAACACCGTACGAGATGAGTTGAACTGCTGTACTTGAATCGTAGGGTATACCTCTTGATTTCCAACATAGCGGGCATTGATGATGGGATCGTAAAGAGATAATGGGGGACTTAGGATACCCGATAGACTAGGGGTAGATTCAGTGAGTCTTGGAATATCAGCTATTATTGGATGTCTACTTGAAGCCAAAGAATTAGCATTTACCGGTGGTAACGTCTCATTGTTACTGGCAGTTAGTTGGAAACGTCCCACTGAGTTATCAAACCAATTATTCATAGGGTCCCAAACAGAAGAATTCAATAATCTACTTTTTATAGGACTTGGAATATGTAGATATACCATTGGCATTGACGATAGTTCTAATCCAATTTTTTCAGTTAATTCAAGGATATCTACCCATGGTTCACCATGAATAATAACCACATCGGCCACTAAGTCTTCATCCAAATCCGTTTCTAAGTAACTTCCATCTCGCTGTAAGGTTACTGTGTGCAAGCGCATCTGAGGGTTGGTAGATACAATATTTCGTATCATACGAACATCGGGGTGCACCTGATAGGCAATGTGCACCACATCGATTTGATCATCAATCACCTGAACAGAGGTACGAAGTTCGTTATTCATTAACGTCCATTCGTTTTCCAAAGCTTCTATACTAAAGCGGAAAGATTGTAAGCCTATCTCTTTCAAATAAACCCTGAAAATGTGTACGATTCGCTGCCCACTTGTTGTAACTTCAAGAGTGGTACTCTCTAGTACATTCCCCATGAGATCACTCATCGATAACGTCAGTTGTTCATTAGCGTAGCCATCTACTTGAATGCTAACTGAGAATTCATGATAAGTATTCAAATAACCTAAGCTATTTCGTTGCACATCAACAATAGATGCATCTTGAACACCATTTGTATCACCCATAGCTACTACATAGAAGGGGAGTCCCGTTAATTCAGCCTCTATACTTGCATCTATAGTAGAATTATGTATGCCATCAGAGACTAAAAGTACTCCCTGAAAATCCTTTTTTAATGCTTGAACTTGTTGAATTGCTTGAGTTAAACGAGAATCTGAATCGATAAGGCTAATACTATCTATGGAAGAAGAGGGGCGTACAAAATTTCCAAATTGATACCAATCAATATTCAATTGCTGCTCGAGTTGTTGTAGTTCATCAAGCACACTACTATAGGTAGAAGCTCCTTTATAATCACCTTTATTTAAGCTCATGCTTTCAGAGCTATCAAGAAGTACCATCAAGTTTTGTGGTGATTTCTGGAGATCGCTATTAAAAAAAATAGGGTTAAATACCAGTAGAAATAATATCGAAACGCTTAACGTACGTAACAAACTTAACCCAAATCTTATCTTAGAATCTAATATTGTTTCCTTGGAGTAACTCCACCAAATTAGAAGTATAGTGCCTAGCCAAATAAGCGAGAGTAAAAAGACAGGAAAACTATGTTGAAAGCCAACAAATTCCATGAATACCTTTTATAGTGTATTCAAAATTTTATCAATAATATCAACGGAGCTCAATCCTTGCGCTTCTGCCGCGTAATTAGGGATAATTCTATGCCGAAGCACGGGTACAGCTAAATATTTTATGTCATCCTCAGTAATATTGAATCGACCTTCCGATAAAGCTTTGGTTTTTGCTGCAATAATCAGATTTTGGGATGCTCTAGGCCCTGCTCCCCAACTTAGAAATTCATTTGCAATACTTTTCTGATCAGATTTGTTTTCGGAAGCACCTGGACGAGTGTTACTGACTAAAGATACCGTAAAATCTAGCACAGACGAGGGTATGGGTACTTCACGAATTAGTTGCTGGTACTCCAATATATCCGCCTTATTCATTTGTGGTCGTGGAGAAGGAGAGGTCGTACTAGTTGTTTGGGTAATAATCTGTTTCTCCTGTTCAAAAGTTGGATAGTCAACCCAAAGCTGAAACATAAAGCGATCTAATTGAGCTTCAGGTAGAGGATAGGTTCCTTCTTGTTCAATGGGATTTTGGGTAGCCAATACAAAAAAAGGTTGGTCTAAGTCATAGCTTTTACCCGATGCAGTCACATGATATTCTTGCATGCCTTCTAGTAGGGCCGATTGAGTTTTCGGTGGCGTACGGTTAATTTCGTCAGCTAATAATATATTTGAAAAAATAGGGCCTTTTATAAAACGAAAGCCTTTGGTACCAGCTTCTTTGTTTTCCTCGATAACCTCAGTGCCTGTTACATCACCTGGCATTAAATCAGGGGTGAATTGAATACGATTAAAATCTAAATCTAACGCCTCTGAAAGTGTTTTAATAAGAAGTGTTTTGGCCAATCCAGGTACTCCAACTAGCAGACAGTGTCCCTTTGAAAAAAGACTCACTAAAAGTAATTCAATAATCACTTCCTGCCCGACGATCACTTTTTGTATTTCGTTTTTGAGAGCAGCAAATTGTTGCGAAAAGGCTTTTGCTTTTTCTACCGAATCGACTTCTTTTGTCATATCTAAATAGTCCTAATTGTTAAAATTGGGGAGATAAGGAAGCACTAGGAAAATCAATACGATATTCTATGTATACCTCTTCCCGTAGTTCTTCTACCCATTGTGTGTATTCTCGTAATTGTTTTTGTTGAAGTGCAATGTTTCGAAGTCGTTCAAAATCTTGATCCAAATTAGCTACATGTTCCTCAATGCGCTCATCTAAACGAATAATTCTATAAGCACGCGCACCTTGCGGTGAATTTAGAGTAAATGCCCTTGGTTCAGATATATCCCCCACATTTTCAAGTAACAATACGGTTCGATATAGATTAGCATCCAATCTATTTAATGGGATGTATCGCTCTCCAGTCTCAGGATCTAATACTTTACCTCCGGTTACTTTAGTTATGGGGTCTTGGCTTTTTGTTCGAGCCAAGCTTGAAAATTCAAGGTCAGGAATTTCAATCAAACTATCTCGAATACTAATTAATCGCTCAATGGCTACATCATCATCAAGTTCTTCTGCATTTACTGAGATAAGAATATGTCGGGTCTCAATCTGATCTCCAATCCGTTTAATTAATTCTATTACATGATATCCATATTCTGTTTCAACCACTTCGGATATTTGTCCTGGAGTTAAGGCAGCAGCAGCTGCTGAGTATTCAGATACCAATTCATTAAGCCCCATGAGTGGTAGCAAACCGCCTCTTGGACCTGAAGGACCGTCACTGTGGCGCCTAGCTAACTCTTCTAAAGGGATTCCATGTACCAAGATGGAATCTCGTAAGCTCTCTGCAAAAAAACGAGCCACTTCTTTGGCATCACTTTTTGCTGGTGGTATAATAACAATTTGAGAAAGGGCTACTTGTTCAGGTATGGTTGGAAGAGAGTCTTTAGGAATACTTTCGAAAAATTCAGCTACTTCAGGCCGAGTTATGGTTACACCCGATAAATAGGTCTGTCGAACCTGCTCCGTGGTCATTTGTTCTCTGAAATCTTCTCTGAATTCTTCGCGAAGTTGGATAACTGGCTTACCAAAAGCTCGTTCTAATGCCTGTTCGGATCCTGCTTGCATTATAAGTTGTTGAATACGCTGATCCATTGCTCTGTTTACTCGGTCATCTGGTATTATCACCGAATCAATTTTTGCCTTTTCAAGTAGAATGAAGTTTTCTACTGAGTTTTCCAGAAAACTAAACCATAATGCTTCACTAAATGGAATATTCTGACCATAACTTCTATTTTGCAATATATAGGTTCGAACGTCGGTATCTATATCCGACTTTAATATGACACGATCATTAACTTGAGCGATAATCTGATCGGTGGGCCTAGGCTGCGAGGTCGTTGTGTTTTGAGCCCAAAGTAAAATTGGGGTTATCTGAGTTATCAGTAATATTGCGAAATAAGCCCCAATAAATCTAATGGAAAGGGGTTTAGTAAATTTCTTGGGTTCGTACATACGTTTAATTAGGTAAGTTTATTTCTATCTCGTTGTTGGCTTCTGCCTGAAGATAGAGATTCTGTTGATAGCTTTTGAAGCTAGTCCGTTTTTTTTCTAATAAGAGCCACTGTTGAATTTCTGATAGTAACCACTCTAAATCCGGATGTTCTCCTTTTGGTTTCTCTTCTAAAAGTTGAACAAAATGGTATTCATTCCCTACTTTTTCAATCACTGAAATTTCACTTAACCCAATTCGCTGCAAGTATCTATTCATAATTGGGGAATCAGAGGCCGCTCTGGTAATTGGCCAAAAACGTTCTGAGTGATCAAGAGTATACTCTGGTTGAAGTGCATAACTTCTAACCACATTTTCCCAATCACGCCCCCTTAATAGCTCTTGACGGGCCCTTGATGCTTCGTTGAGGCTATTGGTTTTAAAGAATCGGAATCGGATAAATCGTTCATCCAGTATAAAATTGTCCTTATTCTCTTGATAGTAATCTCTTGCCTCATCTAAATTCACGGTCACATCCGGATTTAGTTCTTTGGTTATATAGTCTTTGGAAATTTGTAGTATGTAGTCCTCTGTAAGCTCATTTATCTTGTCCATTACTACCTTTTCACGATGGATTCGTAATCGGTAAGCCTCTTGCAATAGTATTCGGTCCATGATCCACTGTTCTATATAGTCATGCATGATTTGAGCTGAATCTGCAAGGGCAAACTGTTGTGGTGGTATTTTTTGCAATAACTCAGACTGTAATAACACATCGTTATTTACCTTCGCAATAACATACTGATCACTCGAACTCTTGAAATCACAGTTGATGAGTGCTAATGTTAAGATCAAGAGTAAATAGTGGGTTATTTTCAACGTTTATATAATTAAATAGAACTCTTTAAAATGATTTTGGGATATATGCTAATTTCAGTGGGAGATGGAAGCACACTTTTAATTTGCGTCTAAAGTCATAAAGTTTTCATCTATAACCTCGGGATACGCTTGAATCTGATACTTATTTCTAAGTCGCTGCAACCAGTTTTCTTCGCGAACAGGTTGATAATCGGATAATAAACGATTGAAAGCTTCATCAAAGGTCATTTTCCTAGCCGGAAGAACAGCATTTAGCACAAAAAAAGCTTTTCTGTTATTGTAGGTAAAGTATTCACTAATGTTTCCAACCTCCATCTCGGCTAGTCGAGTAAATGGTTCTCCTTGAAATATCCCCGTTGAATCTGACATTACAGCAACCGGAAAATCATTGGCCCTAAGACTATCAGGATGTCCTCCTTCAAGAATAAAGTCCTCAGCTCGTTTAAGGGTAGAATCATATCTAGCCGAAACAAGATGATAGTAATATCGAGTTTCAAATCTATAATCGCTGTTATTACCAAGGTAACGACTCATTAGTACGGTAGAGTCAACGGTTACACTGCTCCAAACGGAATCTTCATTAATTTGATACACCACAAGACCACGATGATAAGAATCGGTTTGTTCAGAAAATTCTGGAAATACGTTTAAAGTAAAATTAGCTAACTCAGAATCGAGAAAATATTCTTCGTAGTCACTAAACCAGCTTGATTGCACCTGATTTAATGCTTTGTTTGTGTGGGTTTCCATCAAGTACTCGTAAAAATCTAGGACAGTTGCGGCAGCACCCTGAAAAGTCAATAAGGTATCTGAGTTAAAAGTATCGGCCACATCAAGTACCTTTGTAACCGGTAACGAATCGGCCAAGGTGAACGAATTGGTGATATCGGTAATGAGATCACTGTTAACACGAAGATGATACTGCTCGGACAACCAATTCAAGACAAATTCATTACTACGCTCAAAATTAGAACTTTTATCTAGCTCTTGAGTTAAAAAATCATCCTTTGCGGCTTTATTTTTAAACGTCTGCACGGAATCGACTCGAAAAATGTGAACCCCATACGTGCTCTCAATAGGTCTTGAATAAGGCAGGGTGGGATCTAGATTCATTACAGAATCAATAAATGCTTGGTCATAACGACTACTATAAGATACCCATCCAATATTTCCCTCATTAGAAACCGATGCTCGGTCTTCAGAAAATTCGACAACTAAATTCATCCATGGGGTTCCTTGTTCTAGTTGTTCATACAAATTATCCATCTTATCTAAATCACCCCGACGAGAGATAAAAATGTGAGAGATATTTCTGGCAGGAGTTCGCTCTCTTCGCTCTTCTAAATGGATGAGGTGATACCCAAATTGGGTGCGAACAGGCATCGATAGCTCACCCTCATCCAATGCGTATAGAGCATCCTCGAAGGCCCCAACTGTTACACCAACACTAAACCAGGGCAAATCACCCCCCATTAACTGACCATTTCTGGTTGATGAATACTCTTCATTTAACTCAGCCATCGTCTTTTCTCCGGATAAAAATAATTCTCTGGCCTCCATTATCCTGTTATAAGCTGCCAAGGTATCCGATGGTGGAGCGAGGGGCAGTAGAGAGATTAAAACATGCGAAGACTTCAATTCCTCATTATATCTACTCTTGAATTGTTCGTAAATGGTTGGTTTAATTTCGCGATCTAACCAATAGGCATACGCTGCTTGTTTTGCATACATAGCGTATTCATCCAGTATGGATTTATCCTCGAAATAGCCTGCTTCTCTTGCCGCCAACAATTTGGCTCGGTAGTTCAAATAAATAGGTAAAAAATCTTTTAACTCCTCTGCTGTTGGGTCTTGATTGACACCACCTGACTTATAACCCTGCATTAAATCGTTAAACTCAATTATCTCTGGACCAACCGTACCTACAACTGATTCAGATGTATTTTTAGTTAGAACATTGGGAGCGGTTGAACAGTATAGCGTTAATATGCTCAATGCAAGAATGATAAATAGGGAAGTAGAATAACCTTTACGAGTGAACATAGTAATTATTTTATTTAGCACGTTAAATGAATAGTTGAGTTAATTTTTTGGGATGGTGTATTTTGAGAATGGTAACGCTTTGACTAAATATAAGTTCAAGCCATTCAACCAAAAATAACGTCCAAATTTAAAGAAAGATTGTGTCTTTTTTAAAATAACATTCCCGCCCATGTAGCAGTCATTAAATTTGCCATAGTTCCTGCGAAGACCGCTTTAATTCCGAAGCTTGCTATTTCGGATTTACGTGATGGGGCAAGACTTCCAATTCCTCCGATTTGAATAGCAATTGAGGATAAATTAGCGAATCCACACAAGGCAAAAGTTGCCATAGCAATAGTCTTAGGAGTTAAATTAGCAGCCGCAACTAAGTCAGCTAATTTTAAATAGGCTACAAACTCGTTCAGCACTATTTTTGTCCCAATTAGTGAACCCACAGAGGTCACGTCTTGAAGTGGTATACCAATGACCCAAGCAACAGGCGCTAAAATCCAACCAAGTAACCATTCTATACTCAATGAGTTACCAATAATAGAGTTCAATCCTGTATTAACACCCACCCAGTCGAGAAGGCCATTAATCATGGCTAGTAATGCAATAAAGGCTAACAACATAGCGCCTACATTAGCGGCTAGTTTAAGCCCAATACCTGCACCAGATGCAGCAGCATCAATCCCGTTTGCATCTGATTTTTCAACAACCATTTCAACCGTACCAGCGGTAACCGCTTTTTCGGTTTCAGGTTCTAAAATTTTTGCAATGATTAAGGCTGCTGGAGCAGCCATAAGTGACGCTCCCAATAAACGCTCTGCAAAAAGTTGTTGAGCTACTACCAATTCTAGACCATTGGCTGTAGCAAAGGATTGCCCCAACATAGCTACATAGGCAGCCATCACGCCTCCAGCAATGGTAGCCATACCGCCCGTCATGATTGCCAACAACTCTGACCTTGTCATTTTATCTAAAAACGGCTTAATCACCAAAGGGGCCTCTGTCTGGCCAACAAAAATATTAGAAATCACCGATAGGGTTTCTGCACCTGATGTTCCCATTAGTTTTTGCATCCCCTTAGATACTCTTTTCACTACCCATTGTAGAATTCCATAATGATATAATATAGAGGTGAGAGAGGCAAAGAAGATGATGGTGGGTAGTACTTGAAATGCAAAGATGACCCCAAATGAATCTTCGTACTCAGGTCCTCGGGCTAACGAACTAAATAAAAATTCCGCACCAGCGGTGGTGTAGGTAAGAACGATGACAAAAAAACTAGCTATCCACTCAAATAACACCTTAGGCCAGCCCAATGGGGTCCAAACATCACTTAATGCACTAGATTTTAAAATAAATATAGCCAATAGGAATTGGATTCCAAGCCCCGTCAAGACCAACTTCCAATTTACCGCTTTCTTGTTAGAACTTAATGCATAGCTAAGTCCTATGATGGCCAACATTCCCAGAAGGCCTCTTAAAATATCAATTAACATGAAGGTGTTTCCATTGGTTAGTATTCTTAAAGCTTCTTTGTTCTTTTGTCAATGCCACGTGTAAAGCAATGCCTAGCTCTTGGCTCATAGGCATCATATTCACCTACCAAGACTTGACTATCCGAATCGATGACTCGCTGCGAATAGCTGGCTAACATTCCGCTTTTTGTGCAAATAGCGTGTAATTTTGTTACAAATTCTGCGATGGCTAGTAAATAGGGCATAGGTCCGAATGGTTTACCTTCATAATCCATATCTAAACCAGCAATAATGACTCTTTTATTATTGTTGGCTAACTCATTTACTATATGCAGCAGTTTGTTATCAAAGAATTGTGCCTCATCAATACATATGACTCTAAAGTTCTGGCTTTTCTCAATTATTTCATCGGCACTACCAACCACAAGTGAAGGAATGGTGGTTTCATTATGGGAGACGACTTCGGATGAACTATATCGATTATCTACACTAGGCTTGATGACCAACACCTGCTGGCCTGCAATTTGAGCTCGTCTTGCTCGTCTAATTAGTTCTTCGGTTTTTCCACTAAACATTCCTCCACAAATAACTTCGATCCATCCATACTCTTGGGGAAGGTAACTGGGCTCATTTACCATATTCTCAGCAAATTCTTATTAATTGGTACGTTTATTTGATTGATCACTAAGGTTTAGTCTTTTATAAACTATGGTGACTGTGTGATTGCTGTAAAAACTCCATAGTCTAGAAAACAGGTGCTAATCACAGCAAATATTACCTATTATTCATTCAGAGGCAAATCCATATTATCATTTATTGATGCGGACTTTGGTTAGGTCCTCTATCTTTCTTTTAGGTACAGAGTGCAAATTGAGTATTAAGGCCTAGTTAAAGCATACCCTCCAGATAGGACCCTGCGCTTTTGCACATATATTCTACATATTTTCCTATGAATCATTATATTGGGTCATATGAAGCAGTTCCACCTAAGAAAAACACCCCCATCATCTTCGATAGATTATAAAATCGAGTATGAATCTGCTCTAAATGAGCAACAACTTAGCGCGGTGATTAGTCCTGCAAAACGATTACTTCTACTAGCAGGAGCTGGTACAGGTAAGACGAAAACACTCATATATAAAGTATCACGGTTAATTGAATCTGGCGTACCACCCGAGCAAATAGCTTTATTAACCTTCACTAGACGTGCCGCAAAAGAGATGATGGAACGTGCGACCCAATTGTTAGATGAGCGTTGTCAGTATGTACAAGGGGGTACATTTCACTCATTTTGCACACAAATTCTTAGAAAATACAGTAATCATATTGGCTATAACAATGAATTTAGCATAATCGATAGCGCTGATAGCGTTGATCTCATTCAACATGTGCGTTCTACTCTCAATATAGACCATCGTTCACAGCGTTTTCCTGCAAAGAGAAGTCTTGCAAAACTGTTTACCCTTCACAAAAATAAACAGCTTGACATGAGGGTATTATTACAAGAATACTATCCTCAATTTTTAGTGCATGAAAAAGAGGTAATTAGACTCTTTAAAACCTATGAGTCTTATAAAACCAAACATCACATAATGGATTTTGATGATTTATTGTTTAACACTGAAAAACTTTTTATCGAACATCCAGGAATTTTAGAGCGAGTCTCAAGTACTTGCCAATATGTATTAGTTGATGAATTTCAGGATACCAACAAAATACAGGCAAGCTTGTGTGAATATTTCTCGTCATACCACCAGAATTTGATCGTAGTTGGTGATGATGCTCAAAGTATCTATGCATTTCGTGGATCAGACTACGAAAATATACTCCGTTTTCCGGAAGAACAACCGAACACAGAGCTTATCAAACTAGAGGAAAATTATCGTTCTTCGCCCGAGATATTAGAGGTTGCTAACGCTGTTCTTGAGCAAAGTGCTATATTGTTTAAGAAAAAACTCTTTACTAATCGCGAATCCAGTGATTTACCAGCACTAATCAAGACCATTGATGATAAAGAAGAAGCTGAATTTATATCGCAATTAGTACTTCATCTTAGGGAACATCAGATATCTTTAGGTGAGGTCGCAATACTTTTTCGAAACGCGCGGGATTCCTTTACACTAGAACTTGCTTTACAATCAAAGGATATCCCGTTTAAAAAGTTTGGCGGTCAAAAATTTACCGAAGCAGCGCACATAAAAGACGTATTGGCACATATTAGGATTTTAAGTAACCCTGACGATACGGTGGCTTGGCAACGAGTTTTGATGCTCATCGAAGGAGTTGGTCCAAAAACAGCAGAAGATTTGTTTCTGTGGATCCAAGAGGTTCAAAGAAAAAAAGAGGGGGCTTCTTCTAAAGATTCCACACATTGGTTCAGTGATTCTGAGTGGATGAATAAGAATTATTTTAATGGTTTGAACAAGCTTGGCTTATGCCTCATGAATGCTTCAAAGTGTACACCTTGGCACGACTCCATTCCATTAATTGTGGACTATTATCTACCCATTTGTAAAGATTTATACGATGATGCTTCAAAAAGGGAAGAGGATTTGGCTTCCTTATTACAAATCGCAAAAACCTATCAAGATATACCATCATTTTTAACCGATCTTGTATTGGAACCCATTACCGATACAGTGACGGATACACTTGCATCTAACGAGGAAGAAGCACCACTAACCTTAAGTACCATCCACTCGGCAAAAGGTTTAGAGTGGAAGCATGTTCTAATAATGCAGTGCTTAGACGGAAGTATTCCGAGTACTTTTTCTATAGATAATGAAGAATCACTCGACGAAGAACTTCGGTTGTTATATGTAGCGACTACCAGAGCAAAAGAAATGCTTTATTTTACCTATCCAAGGACTTCATTTAGGCCGAGAGAAGGGGACTATTTAACCAAAGCTTCTCGCTTTTTAGACCCCATCACTGACAAATTAGAGCCTTGGGAGCTCATTCATGACACCAATGAACCTAATCTAAATGAAGGTAAAAAACCGCCCTTATTAGAATAATCAAGCAAAATTTATGCTTTAAGCACTACGTTTGGACGAAGGGTTTACTTATATGATGGGCTACTATTAGCGTGCAACGCATGTGCACTGCAACAGTTTAACGTAGAAAATTACATCAAAACAAAAGCAAGCATATTGAACATCACCTCGATCTTAACTCAACTCTACAGCCTAATTTACTTGACAGGTTAATTATGTAAATTATTGCCGAATAGTAATTTAGTCATTTTTTACTTGTATTCATTACCGTGTAATGATTCCAAATTTGGGTAATAATCCAGGCGATTGGGAAAACTGGAACAACAACCGCAAGCCATACCATCCAAGACTTATATCGAACTTTCCCACCATCTTTTGGCTGGGTTATGCCTGCCATACCTGCTAACCACAGAATAGAAAACAAGAATATCACAAGGGAGAAAATTAAAGAGCCCACGAATCCAAAGTTTTCAAAAATAGTCTTTAACATCCTAGCTGATTATATATTTGCGTATCTTATTACATAATTTAGCTAAATAAATACGTAAATGCTTCCTACAGTATCCATAGTCGGCCGGCCTAATGTCGGAAAATCAACCATATTTAATCGTCTTGTTGGCGAAAGACAAGCTATTGTCCATGATGAATATGGAGTTACAAGAGACCGTCATTACGGCGATAGCTATTGGAATGGGGTTGATTTCAACATTATCGATACTGGTGGTTATTTACCTGACGAACTGGATACGATAACTGTTGGTGTACGTGAACAAGTGCTCATTGCGATTGAAGAGTCTGACGTAATACTCTTTGTGGTTGATGCAAAAACCGGTATTAACATGCTAGACGAGTCAGTTGCGCAAATATTACGAAGGCAAAAAAAACCAGTTTTACTAGTCGCAAATAAGGCAGATAATGAAGGGAGAAGGCTAGAAGCTTCTGAATTCTACAGCTTAGGATTTGATGAATTATATTCTATCTCGGCCATAAGTGGTACGGGTACTGGTGAACTCATGGACCGAATAATAGAATTGTTACCCGATCATGATCCAGAGCAACAAGAAAATATCCCTAAATTAGCTTTCATTGGACGACCAAATGTGGGCAAAAGCAGCTTAGTGAATGCATTAGTGGACGATGAACGTTGTATAGTGACAGATATTGCAGGTACAACTCGCGACACTATAAACACCTACTTATCCTTTAATGATAAAGAATACACACTAATGGATACGGCTGGGCTTCGAAAACGAGTAAAGGTGAAGGAAAATATCGAGTTTTACAGTACTGTTAGAACAGAAAAAGCCATCCGTGAATGCGATGTCGCAGTGCTCATATTAGACGCTGAAAGAGGATTTGATGCCCAAGATAAGCGGGTACTTAGACAAGCTGAAGATTACAATAAAGGATTAATCATTGTTTGGAATAAATGGGATCTAATTGACGATAAAGACACGCACACTGTACGTGAATTTGAAAAAGTTGTGTATGAGGCGGTTCCTCAGATGGATTACATACCCATTCTCACTATTTCCGCGACCAACAAGAAACGTATTCATAAAGTCTTGGAATTGTGTGATGAAGTAATTGAAGAAAGAAAGAAGCAAATTAGCACCTCGGAATTAAACGACTTTATTGAGAAAACGCTTCATAAGCGACCATTACCTATGAAAAGGGGCAGAGAATTAAAGATACAGTATGGTTCGCAAGTAAAAGCCAACCCACCTGTTTTTAAATTTTTTATGAATAGCCCACAAGACTTACCTGCCAATTATCGACGTTATTTAGAGAATCAGATCAGAGAAACCTATAAATTTACCGGCGTACCCATAACGATGGTATTTAAGCAGAAGTAGGTGAGTAATGGAGGTTCTGAACGTAAAACATGGATTAGAGATTATTGCAGCTCTTTTATGCTTTGTTGTTCTACTTCCCAGTTCATTAAATCTACGAAATCTAACCAAATTATATCTTTTAGGTAGTATTTGTAGCTTTTTCACCTCTAAAATCTATGTTTTAATTGGGCCAAGTTATCTAGTTCGAGATGTTGAGACATGGGGTAATTTTATTAGCATCAGTTTAGTTTTATCTGCTTTATTTGTACTAATTAGAGACTCTAAGCCGATGTTCGCACGGTTTCCAATATATTTAACCTTACTTCCATTAACTGGGATTATATTCTTTGCAGTCATTCCAACGAGTTATGCAATTAAAGATATTTTAGAGCTTATAATGCAGGCAGGCGCTTTACTAGTTGCGCTACTAATTTTCGGAGTAAATACCTACCTATTCAGGTGGAAATGGACATTTCTCGGATCAATTCTAGCCTTTTTATGTGCATACATAATTCCATTCATCCATTTTAAAGGCCCGATGAATGGCTTATTATTAGGAAGTATCTTATTAAGTCTTGGAATGATTTTATTAACTTTTAGTTTAGTTAAATACCCGATTAACACTGAAATAAAATAAAATTACAGAATTCATCTATGAGCTACCAAATTGGCGATACCATACCCAGCATCACCTTACAAGACACAGAAGGGACTCAGATTACAATTGAAGCGGGGACCAATAATCACACCGTTTTACTATTTATCCCTTTAGCTTTTTCTAGCGTTTGTACAGACGAATTATGCTCTGTACGTGATAACATGAAACTTTATGAGTCGTTAAACGCTAAAGTTTACGGTATTTCCATTGATAGTTTTTTTAGTTTGAAGGCTTTTAAACAATCTCAAAACCTAAACTTCACCTTGTTAAGTGATTTCAACAAAGAACAGTCAACTAATTTTGGCGTTTTAAACAATGATCACTTCGGGATGATTGGTGTAGCTAAACGAAGTGCATTCGTTCTTGATGGTAACATGA